>CAMIVF010000038.1 GCA_946401715.1 uncultured Clostridia bacterium
AACCGGACTGTGTCAACAATTATTTTATTATTCTGTAAAGATTTTGTAACAATTGTTTGTGTAAAAAAGGAGCGGCATGACGCCGCTCCTTCTCAAAGCCTTTCTTCTGCAAGTATTCATGCGCCCTGTCTTTTTATAGCCAACGACAAAGTTCTTTTTACTATGTCGTTGGCTGCGCCGGATTCGCGCCGCCTTAAGGCGGCATGCTTCCTTTGCGAATCCGTGTGCAACCTGCCGGAGGCATTATAGTCAACGTCAGAAAACTTTTGACGTTGACTATAATCTGGCATGGCTCGCAGCTTATCCGAAATACCTCTCAAGCAGGCCCTTGAATGCCTTTCCGTGTCTGGCCTCGTCGCGCGCCATTTCATGAACGGTATCGTGGATGGCATCGAGGTTCAGAGCCTTCGCTCTCTTGGCCAGATCGGTCTTGCCAGCGGTCGCGCCATTCTCGGCCTCGACTCTCATCTCAAGATTCTTCTTGGTGCTGTCGGTAACAACTTCGCCGAGGAGCTCTGCGAACTTCGCTGCATGCTCTGCCTCTTCGAAGGCTGCCTTCTCCCAGTACAGGCCGATCTCAGGATAGCCCTCGCGGAACGCGACGCGGCTCATCGCCAGATACATGCCGACCTCGGAACACTCGCCTGTGAAGTTGGCGCGCAGGTCTTCCTTGATATCTTCAGGCACATCAGAAGCAACGCCTACCACGTGCTCCGCTGCCCATGTCATCTCGTCTTCCTGCTTCGTGAACTTGGAAGCCGGCGCTTTGCATACCGGACATGCTTCCGGGGGCGTATCTCCCTCATGCACATAGCCACATACATTACATACCCATTTTGCCATGATTTTTCTCCTTCTTTCTGTATAGTATTGTGAACAGCAATTTCCTTGTACGCACATCATAGCAAATCAGGCTTGATGAAACAAGCACTAATATGCATTGAGTGACTTTGCAATCACTCTTTGAGGTCAGAACCTCCTATATCAGGCTTTTGACAGGTGATTTGCCTCATTGAATGCCTGCCCTGGCAAATGCCTCTCCGTATGGATCCGTGCACAGGCCTTTTTCCGTGATCATTCCGGTGATCAGATTGTGATCCGTGACGTCAAATGCGGGATTGAAGACGTCCACGCCTTCCGGTGCCATGCGTTCCTTGTACCACATCTGCGTCACTTCGTCCGGTTCCCGCATTTCGATCGGGATCTGTCCGCCGTGCGGTGTCTTAAGATCAATGGTGGAGCTGGGCGCGCAGACATAGAACGGGATTCCATAGTGCTTTGCCAGGATCGCGACACCGCTGGTACCGATCTTGTTCGCGGCGTCTCCGTTCGCGGCCACGCGGTCGCAGCCGACGAAGATGATGTCGATCTTTCCGGACCGCATCAGGAGGGAGGCCATATTGTCACACTGGACGGTTGTCGTGATGCCTGCGGAGTTCAGCTCAAAGCTGGTCAGCCGCGCACCCTGCAGAAGCGGTCTGGTTTCGTCACAGTAGACATGCATGTCACTGCCCTTCCATCCGTGCTCCAGCGCGATGTACATGGGCGCTGTCGCCGTTCCGTACTTTGCGGTCGCGAGCGTACCGGCGTTGCAGTGTGTCAGGATGCCGATCGGCTTGCCGTCTTTCCTGAGCTCTTTCAGAAGGCCGAAGCCGATCTCGCCGATGCTGCGGCTGATCCGGACGTCCTCCTCGCAGATTGCGTCCGCTTCCTGGAAGAGCAATTCCTTGATCTCGTCAAGACTCTTTCCTTCCTCACCTGCCTTCCTCGCACAGTCGTCCATGCGGTTCAGGGCCCAGAACAGGTTCACTGCCGTCGGCCTGGAAGAAGCGAAGTATTCCTTCAGCTCCACGAATTCTTTGTAAAATGCTCCAAAGTCGTCTGCCTGAAACTGTGCGGCGAGCACCGCCATGCCGTAGGCAGCGCTGACGCCGATCGCAGGCGCGCCGCGCACCCTGAGCTTTTTGATCGCCTCCCAGATTGCTTCCTTCGTCTCCAGACGGATCCTGCGGATGGTGCCCGGCAGAAGTGTCTGGTCGATGATGTCCAGCGCCCTGCGGTCTTCGGTCATTCTTACACTGAGTACCTGCTCAAAGAATTGTTCTGTAGACATGATATCCTCTCACTTCCTTGTTTTTTCTGTCTTTCTGCGCACTGCCTGGCTCATCTGTCCGGTTTCTGCGCTTTGTCCTGCGCTGAGCCCCGGTCTTAGCGCCCTGTCCCGGCTCATCCGCCAGGATTCTGCGCTCTGTCCCGCTCGTTCATCGGATTCGCGAACTTCGTGTACTCCGGCAGCCACACCAGCTCCACGTCCCCGAGAGGGCCATTTCTCTGCTTGCGGATCAGGATATCCGCGATGCCCTGCCGCTCGGAGTCTTTGTTGTAGTAGTCGTCCCGGTACAGGAAGATCACCACGTCCGCATCCTGCTCGATGGCACCGGATTCTCTCAGGTCACTCAGCACCGGCCGGTGGTCGGGGCGCTGCTCCACCGCGCGGGAGAGCTGGCTCAGGGCAATCAGCGGAACGTGAAGTTCACGCGCGACCTCTTTCAGCCCGCGGGAGATTTCAGAGATCTCCTGCTGTCTGGAATCGCTGCTTCTGCCGGACCCGCTCATCAGCTGCAGATAGTCGACCATGATGCAGTCAAGACCTCCCTCCAGCTTCATGCGGCGGCACTTGCTGCGAAGCTCCGGAACCGAGATGCCGGGCGTGTCATCGATGATCAGGTTAGACTTTCCGATGACGTCAGCACCCATCACGAGCCTTTCCCACTCGGAATCTTTCAGGCGCCCGTTGCGCAGCATGGACGCGTCGATGTTGGACTCCTGGGCAAGCAGGCGGTTCACCAGCTGTTCCTTCGACATCTCCAGCGAGAAAATGGCAACGTGTTTGTGTTCGTGAAATGCCATGTAGGCGCCGATATTCAGGACAAATGCGGTCTTGCCCATGGACGGTCTTGCCGCGATCAGGATCAGATCGGAAGGCTGGAAGCCGCTGGTCTTGTAATCCAGATCATGGAAGCCGGTGGCCAGCCCTGTGATGGAGCTGCTCAGCCGGCTGGCAGCAGAGATCCGGTCGAGCGCGTCTATGACAATCTCGGAGATGGGGGTCAGCTCCCGGCCCTGCCGCCTGGACAGAAGCTGGAATACCTGCTTCTCCATCTTGTCGCTCAGGTCTTCCGCTTTCTCCCGGTCCGCATAGCACTCGGCCGTCAGCGTCTCCATGGTGCGGATCATTCTTCGAAGCTGTGCCTTCTCTGCCACGATCCTGGCGTAGTGCTTCGCGTTCGTGGAAACCGGGACCGAAGCAACCAGCTCCGCCAGTGTCTGGGCATTCGCCAGATCTTCCGGCGCGTCCAGTTCACGAAGCCTGTCCTGCAGCGTCACCGGATCCACAGGGCGGCCGGAAGCGTCCAGATCCACAATCGCGCGGAACAGCAGCGCGTAGGGTTTCTGGAAAAAATCCTCCTCCTTCAGGATGGAGGAAGAGGCTGCGATCGCTTCCGGATCGATCATCATCGATCCGATAACGGACTGTTCAGCCTCCTGGTTATGCGGCGGGATCCTGCGGATCTCTTGTGTATTTTCGTCCATTCACGTTATCTCCTGCTGCGATGCACTGTCCTTCCGGCATCTTCTTTCAGCCGGGGCGCTGACCGCAGCGGCTTTGCTCAGAGCTTCTCCACCTTTACTGTCAGTTCCGCCTTCACCTTCGGGTGCAGCTTCACGATGACACCCATGGTTCCGATTGACTTGATCGGGTTGTCCACGACGATCTTCCTGCGGTCCAGCTCGATTCCAAGCTGCTCCTTCGCCGCTTCCGCGATCTCCTTGCCGGAGATCGACCCGAACAGCTTGTCCCCCTCGCCGGTCTTCGCGCGGATCACCACGCTGCTTCTGTCCAGCTTCTCCTTCAGCTCTTTCGCCTTCTCCAGGTTTTCCTCCGCGACCTTTTCGTCATTGGCCTTCTTCAGCTTCAGGTCATTAATCGCCTGACCGGTCGCCTCCACCGCGAGCTTCCTGCGGATCAGCACATTGCGCGCGTAGGAATCAGAAGCCTCTACCAGGTCTCCCTTCTTTCCGACTTTATTCACATCCTGCAACAGAATTACTTTCATATCTCTCCTGCCTCCGTCATGGTTCTCAGTATTTCCTTGATCCGGATCACCGCCTGCTCACAGGTCACGCCCTGCAGCTGAGCACCGGCTATATTCATATGTCCTCCGCCTCCAAGGCGTTCCATAACCACCTGCACATTGACTTCATCGATCGCCCGGGCAGAGATGAACACCTGCCCGTTGAAGCTGGTCGCAACAAAGGACGCCGCCACCCCGATGATGCCCAGCAGTTCATTGGCTGCCTGCGCACCGACTACGTTCGGGCTGGCGAGGCCTTCGCTCGGCAGAATCGATATAGCGTACCTGCCCATGAAGTTCTCCGCATGGCGCACCGCTTCCGCCCTCGCCTTGTAGCTGTCCATGTCAGCCCGAAGCGCCTTGCGCACCCTGGTGATATCCGCGCCCATACGGCGGAGGTACGCGGCCGCCTCGAAGGTTCTCGCGCCGGTCTTTGCCACATAGTTGTTGGTATCGATGATGATGCCGGCGTACAGACAATCTGCTTCCAGACTCTTCAGGCGCACATTTTCCTCGAAATACTGCAGGATCTCCGCCACCATCTCGCAGGCGGACGATGCGCCGGGCTCGATATAGGACAGCGCGGCGTTCTGGATCTGTTCCGTTGTCTGGCGATGATGATCCAGCACAACAATGGTCTTCGTCCTTTCCAGCAGCTCTTCGCTCTCCACCATCGTCCTGCGCGCTGTATCAACGACGACCAGGGCGGTGTTGTTGTCACACAGCTCCAGGGCCCTTTCATGGGAAATGAAGATCTCTTCCTCATAGTCAGGGCTCTCACGCAGCATCTGCAGCCAGTTCCCGATCGACGGGGAATCGTCCCCGATCACAATCCAGGCCTGCTTTCCCAGCGTCTTCGCCGCCCGGTAGATTCCGACCGCCGCCCCCAGAGAGTCCATATCCATGATCCGGTGTCCCATCGTGATGACGCGTTCCTTGGACTCCATGATCTCGCGCATCGCCTGCGCCTTGACTCTTGCCTTCACGCGGGTGTGACGCTCTGAGCTCTGGGACTTTCCGCCGTAGAACCGCATCTGTCCGTCGCGGTTCAGCACTGCCTGGTCGCCGCCGCGGCTGAGCGCCATCTCGATCGCGGAGCGGGCATATTCATAATTCTGGTTGTAATCGTCTCCGCCTACGCCCACGCCGATGCTGATCGTCATGACCGTCTCGTTGCCGATATTGACCGTCTTGACCTCCTCCAGCAGGGAGAAATGATCTGCTTCGACGGCTTCCAGGCTTTTCTGGTTCATGATCAGAAGGTACTTGTCCTTCTCCAGCTTCTTGCTCAGCGCCTGGTGCGACAGGCTGTATTTGTTGATCTCACGGTCAATCAGGACATTTAACAAAGAAGAGTGGACCTCGTCCACGTTCTCCATCGCCTCTTCGTAGTTATCCAGATAGGCCAGTGCGACCACGGACTTCTCTTCCCGGTTCTCCCTGCGCAGTTCATTCAGCTCTGTCTCATCGATAAAGTAAATGACATAGTGCCAGGTCTCTTCGCCGCTGAGCGCCTCGCCCGGATCCGCATCATAGGGCCTGGTTGTAATCAGCGTTCCGTCCGCCACATCCTCCAGGTTCAGCTTCTGGATGTGCGCCCGCAGCTGCTTGTCCTCATATTCCAGTCCGATGTCCTTGACGTCGGAATTGACGGGAAAAACAGGGGTCGTGAGGTAGGGGAAGACCGTATCGATCTGATTGTGATATCTCTCCGGCAGACCCGTCAGCTCGCACATCCGGCTGTTCATCCACAAAACTCGGCCTTCCCGGTCCACGATCACCGCAGGAAGCGCCAGCTCCCTGAGGACAGTTGCCTGGGTCTGGCCATATGCCCCGGCAAATGTGATCATCGACTGCAGGATCCTCGGCCTGTAATAGAAATAGATCACCAGAACAGCAAGGAAGTACGCGCAGCTGAAGGCGAGACAGACCAGCCCGGCCCGGTGGTCAATCAGGAACATCGCCGCCGTCAGGGCAAACAGGGACAGAGCCAGATAGACATTCCAGCTCCAGTGCATTTTCAGATATCCGCTGTATTTTACTCCGGATCCTGACTTCATGAGGGTCCCCCAAACATCTTCCGCACCATGCAAAAGGCTGGGTGCAGTATCATCTGCATCCGGCCATTCTGCAGGTTACGAATCCTATATCAATCGATCAATACTTGAATACTGCCACGCCGTACGGCGGGAGATTGTACGCGAAGGAATACGGTTTTCCGTCGCACTCGCTCTCGATTGCCTTATACTTCTTCGCATGCTCGGTGCCATATCCGCCGAAGCGTTCCTCGTCCCCGTCGAGCACCAGCGTATAGGTGCACTCCTTCGTGCAGCCGACCCTGTAGTCAGGACGGGCCATCGGTGTGAAGTTGATCACGAACAGCAGGTTGCTCTTTCCGTCAGCACTGTGGCGGAGGAAGCTGTAGATGCTCCGGTCGGCATCATCGGCATTGATCCATTCAAAGCCTTCCGGCGTGCAGTCGGCGCTGTACATCGCCGGCGTACTCTGATACAGCTGGAGGAGTTCCTTCACGAAATCCTGCATCTGCCGGTGCTTCGGCTCTTCCAGCAGATACCAGTCAAGCTCGCGGTCCTCGGACCACTCTCTCTCCTGCGCAAACTCCTGTCCCATGAACAGAAGTTTCTTTCCGGGATGGCCGAACATGAAGGTGTAGCCTGCCTTCAGGTTCGCAAACTTGTCGTCATAAAGCCCCGGCATCTTGTTGATCATGGAGCACTTCAGATGGACCACCTCATCGTGAGACAGGACCAGGCAGTACTTCTCTGAGTATGCATAGGTCATCGCAAATGTCATTCTGTTGTGATTGAACTTGCGGAAATAGGGATCCAGCTTCATGTACTCGAGGAAGTCATGCATCCAGCCCATATTCCACTTCATGGAGAAGCCCAGTCCGTCGTTCTCCGGAAGGTCTGTCACCTTCGGCCATGCGGTCGACTCCTCCGCTATCATCATGATGCCCGGATGCTTGCCGCGCACCACGGAATTCAGGTGCTTGAAGAACTCGATCGCCTCCAGGTTCTTGTTTCCGCCGTACTTGTTCGGCACCCACTCGCCGTCGCGGCGTCCGTAATCCAGATAGAGGATCGATGCAACAGCGTCGACACGCAGTCCGTCCACATGGAACTGCTCAATCCAGAACAGCGCGTTGCCGATGAGGAAGTTCTTTACCTCGCTCTTGCCGAAGTCAAACACCTTCGTGCCCCAGTCCGGATGCTCGCCCTTGCGGGAGTCCGCGTACTCATAGCACGCCTGTCCGTCAAAGTCCGCCAGTCCGTGTGCGTCCTTCGGAAAATGCGCCGGCACCCAGTCAAGGATGACGCCGATGCCGTTGCGGTGCAGGTAATTGACCATGTACGCGAAGTCTTCCGGCGTTCCATAACGGCTGGTCGGAGCATAGTAGCCCGTGACCTGATAGCCCCAGGAACCATCGAAGGGATGCTCCGCGACACCCATCAGTTCGATGTGGGTATAGCCCATCTTCTTCAGATACTCCGTGATGGAATGGGCAAAATAGCGGTAATTATAGAAGCCGTCTTCCTGCTCCGCATGCGGATGGCGCATCCAGCTGCCGATATGGCACTCGTAGATCGAGATCGGGCTGGTATCCTGCTGGAAGGAAGCACGCTTCTTCATCCACGCACTGTCCGTCCAGCGGATCGCCGCGATGTCGGAGATCACGGAAGCGGTACCCGGCCGCTTCTCCGCCTGGTTCGCGTACGGATCGGCCTTGTAAAGCTTCCGGCCGTCCGTCGTGTAGATCAGATACTTATACATCTGTCCCAGCTGTGCGTCTGCCAGGAAGCACTCCCAGATGCCGGAGGGCTCCAGCCGCTCCATCGCTATGTTCTCCTCATTCCAGCCGTTGAACTCGCCGATCAGATGGACTGCCGCCGCGTGAGGCGCCCAGACCGCAAAGTGCACGCCCTTCACACCGCCCTTCTCGGACGGATGCGCACCCAGCTTTTTGAAAATATCGTAATGCACGCCCTTGTCGTAGAGGTACTGATCCAGGTCATGGATGAATTCATAACCGCGTCCGATGGCATCGCCTGCTTCGGCCGGTTTTGCTGCAGGCTTTGTCACAGCCTTTTTCGCTGCCGCCGCTTTGGCGGTTGTCTTTACCGCCGCCTTCTTTACCGCCGCCTTCTTCACCGCCGTCTTAGCCGCAGCTGCCCTGGCTGTGGTCTTCGCTGCAGCTTTTTTAACAGTCGTTTTCGCTGCGGTCTTTCCGCTCTTCTTCTCCTGAGCTTCCAGGTTTTTTTCGCCTGATGCCTTACTCATGTCAATCCTCCGCTTATACAGGTACCGGTTTCATTCTTCTGGCGCTAAACCAAATTATATTATATCGTCAATCAGTCATTTAGACAAGGCTGAGAACCGCATCGCTGCCTGACAGGCACCAGAGGCGTCAGAAACCCCCGCGTCGAAGTACATTCAGCACTTGGATGCGGGGGGTCAACTGTCTGACTGAGGTTTCTCCGGCGCGTTCCTGGCGATCCCGGCCTTACCTCTCTTCCCGGAAGTATGGCAGGCCAAGTGCCGCCGGCGGCTGGTTCTCTCTCTTCTTCTTCATGCTGATGACGATCAGCACGAGGATGGTGACGACGAAGGGAGCCATCTTGTAGATCTCCTTGATCGCCATATTCGTCCCGGTGGGAATATACAGATAGAGAATGTACAGCGCACCGAACAGGAGCGAAGCCAGGATACTGACATTCGGTCTCCAGATGGTGAAGATTACCAGCGCGATGGCAAGCCAACCTCTGTCACCGAACGCATCGTTGGACCATACGCCGGAGGCGTAGTCCATGACATAGTACAGTCCGCCGAGTCCGGCAATCATGGAGCCAATGCACGTCGCCCAGTACTTGTAGGAGCCGACGTTGATGCCGGCGGCGTCCGCGGTCGCCGGGTTCTCTCCGACCGCCCGCAGCTGCAGGCCCTTTCTGGTCCGGTTCAGGAAGAAGGAAGCCGACAGCGCGATCACGATCGCGGCATAGACCAGGAATCCATAGTTCAGGACAAGCTCTCCGAACACGCCGCACTTTGACGCAAAGGGGAGCTTCGCCGCATAGAACTTATGCGTAATCGACAGTGCGATGGACGGAACGTCAGAGCCGGTCAGCTTGATCAGCGAGCCGCCGAAGAAGTTGCCGAAGCCGACGCCGAACGTCGTCATCGCAAGACCGGTCACGTTCTGGTTCGCGCGAAGCGTTACCGTCAGGAAACAGTACAGAAGTCCCATCAGAAAGGATCCGAGCAGGCAGCATACCAGCGGGATTGTGATCGCGAGAAACGCGTTCGCATTCTCGACGGAGCCGGCCTTCTGCTCGTAGAAAAATGCGCCGATGACGCCCGAGATGGCGCCGACGTACATGATGCCCGGAATCCCGAGGTTCAGGTTTCCGCTCTTCTCTGTGAGCGTCTCGCCTGTGGAGCCAAGGAGAAGCGGAGTCGCCTGTGCAACCGCACGGGGAATGAAGGATACAATATCAAACATAGCTTACTTCGCCTCCTTCCGGAACATGATCTTGTACTGGATAAAGAACTCGCAGCCGATCAGGAAGAAGATGATGATCGAGCTGAGGATATCCGAGAAGCTCTGGTTCAGGCCGAAATTCGTCGCGACCTCACCCGCGCCCTTTGACAGAAATGCCAGCAGGAAGGAGGTGAAGATCATGCCTACCGGGTTAAACTTCGCCATCCATGCAACCATGACGGCTGTGAAGCCGCGGCCTCCCGCAAGCGTGGTCGTCATCGTATGATCCGTGCTTCCGACCATCAGAAGACCTGCAATCCCGCAGATCGCTCCCGAAAGAAGCATGGTCCGTACGAAGACGCGGCCGACCTTGATGCCGATATAACGTGCGGTGCGCTCACTCTCACCGACAACCGCCAGTTCATATCCGTGCTTGCTCTTATTCATGTAGATATAGAGCAGAACGGTCAGGATGACAGCCACCAGGACGGTCAGCAGATACTTGTATTCCCCGATCTGCGGCAGCCAGCCATACTGTGTGGACTGGTTGATGATGCCGATCTTTCCGGATCCTCTCGGCGATTCCCAGATGATGATGAAGTAGGCGACCAGCTGCGTCGCAACATAGTTCATCATCAGCGTAAACAGTGTCTCGTTCGTGTTCCACTTTGACTTGAAAAATGCAGGGATGGCAGCCCAGATGGCACCTGCGGCGACTGCGGCGGCGATCTCAATCACAATCAGAAGCGCGTTCGGAATCTTTCCGCCGAGCATAATCATGCAGCTTGCCGTCGCCAGGACGCCCATCATGACCTGTCCCTCGCCTCCGATGTTCCAGAAACGCATGCGGAAAGCCGGCGCCATCGCAAGGGAGATGATCAGAAGGATCGAAATGTTCTGAAGCAGGACCCAGAGTCTCCTCTCCGAAGCGAAGCTTCCTTCCCAGATGGTCCGGAAGACACTGACAGGATCATCGCCGGTCAGCAGAAAGGTCACCAGCGCGCAGGCGGCAATCGACGCGGCAATCGCCAGGATGCGGATCATCCACGCTGCCTGCCAGGAGATCTCCGATCGTTTTACGATATGGGCAAGCGGTCCTCTCTTCTTATTCATCTTGCCTCACCTCCTCCCAGAGTCGTCATCATACTGCCGACCTCATACTTGTTCGTGGTCCGTCCGTCCAGTATGCCTGAAACCTTTCCTCCGCACAGCACCAGGATCCGGTCAGCAAGCTCCAGAAGGACGTCCAGATCTTCACCGACGTAGACCACGGCAATCCCCCTTTCCTTCTGCTGATTCATCAGATCATAGATCGCATAGGAAGAGTTGATGTCCAGTCCGCGGACCGCGTATGCCGTCAGCAGGACCGAAGGAGCGGTCTCAATCTCGCGTCCGACCAGGACCTTCTGCACATTGCCTCCGGACAGGCGTCTGACCGGCGTAGTCAGTCCCGGGGTCACAACCTCCAGCGTATCCCTGACGCGGGTCGCGACAGCCCTCGGCTTGGTGCGGTTTACAAACAGTCCCTTTCCTTGCCGGAAGGAACGCAGCATCATGTTGTCGGTCATGTCCATGTTTCCCACAAGGCCCATGCCCAGGCGGTCCTCCGGGACAAAGGAAAGCGCCACGCCCATCCGCTGGATGTCCAGGGGATCCTTCCCGATCAGACTGACCTTCTTTCCATCCGGCCCGATATAAGTGATATCGCCCTTTTCCACCGGCTGCAGGCCGGAGATTGCTTCGAGCAGTTCCTTCTGGCCGCTGTTCGAGATGCCTGCGATTCCCAGGATCTCCCCGGAGTTTACCGTAAACGATACGTCATCCAGCTTGAGCAGGCCCTCCTCGCTGCGCACCGTCAGGCCGGAGATCACGATCCTCGGCTCCGGATTCTTCGGCTCGGGGCGGTTGATATTCAGCGCAACCGCATGGCCGACCATCATATCCGTCATCTCCTGCGCATTGGTCTCGCTTGTCTTGAGGCTTCCCACAAACTCACCCGCGCGGAGAATGTCCACACGGTCCGAAATCTCGAGCACCTCATTCAGCTTATGCGTGATGATGATGACAGCTTTGTTATCCTTCTTCATATTCCGGAGGACAACGAACAGCTTCTCTGTCTCCTGGGGCGTCAGGACGGCGGTCGGCTCATCCAGAATCAGGATATCCGCCTTCCGGTACAGAACCTTGACGATCTCGACCGTCTGCTTCTGTGATACCGTCATGTCATAGACCTTCTGATCCGGGTTCAGGTCGAACCCGTAGCGCTGGCAGATCTCCCGGACACGCGCGGACGCTGCCTTCAGGTCATACTTCTCCTCCTTCAGCCCGAGAATGATATTCTGCGTCGCAGTCATGACATCCACCAGCTTGTAATGCTGGTGGATCATACCGATCCCCAGATTCAGCGCATCCTTGGGAGAACGGATGCTGACTTCTCTTCCATCGACCTCGATCTGCCCGGAATCCGGGCAGTAGATGCCGGAAAGCATGTTCATCAGGGTCGTCTTCCCGGATCCGTTCTCTCCCAGAAGAGACAGAATCTCTCCTCTGTTGATATCGATGGAAACATGATTATTCGCCACAACCTTTCCGGCAGCAAATGTTTTCGTTATGCCGCGCATTCTGACGGCCGGTACTTTGTTCTCCAATATGTTTTCCTCCGGCTCCTCCTATCGTCTGCCGCCCGACGGGCGCATCGATCCGCAAAAGATGTGAAGAGGCAGTACAGAATCAGTTCTCTGTACTGCCTCATCCCAGTCAAAAGAATTCTTAGAACGCAGTATCCAGAAGCGTGATTCCGTCGATCGGGAATCCGTTTCCTTCTTCGTCGTAGAACAGGCCGAAGTACGGAGCTGATCTGTACTCGGACTCATGATAGTATCCGTCTGAGACAACCGCGGTATCCGGTGCATAGTCCGGATCGGTGTCAACGTCCGCTTCAAATCCATCCGGAAGCGGCTCTCCGAATACGGTGAATGCAGACGTGTCAAATACATGCAGGCTGCCGTCTTCCAGCTGTGCCTGGACCGCCTCGAGCTCCTCGGCAGTGCCCTCAGCCGCAACAGCCTCGTTCAGCTCAGTCAGCTGGACAGAACCGTCTGCAAGCGATCCCGTGTAATCGGTCGGGATCTCTTCTCCGTTTGCCGCAGAGGAAATCGCTGCTGCGAAATACGGTGCCCAGTTGATCTTGGAAGAGATGATGTAGGTGTTCGGAGCAGCGTCGATCGTGGATCCGTTATAGGAAACATCCGGGACGCCGGCAGCTTCGCAGGCTGTCGGAGCACCCATGGAGTCAGCGTGCTGGGAGATCAGGACGCAGCCGTCCTTGATCAGCGTGTTCGCGCCTTCCTTCTCAGCGGTCTCATCATACCAGGAACCGGTGAAGGTGACTTCCA
>CAMIVF010000039.1 GCA_946401715.1 uncultured Clostridia bacterium
TTCCTTCCCTGTACGCCTTTTCCAGCTGCCGGTATCCGGCCAGCCAGTTCCCGGCGGGCTGATGGATATAGATAAGGTCCACATAGTCCACGCCCAGACGTTCCAGAGTCTCATCCACCGCGTGTTCATTCTCATACTCGCTCGGCCAGAGCTTGGTGGAAAGGAAAATGTCCTTCCGCTTGACTCCGCTTTCCTTCATGCCCCGTCCGACCGCGCGCTCATTGACATAGGCATTGGCCGTGTCCACCAGCGAGTAGCCCATCTTCAGGGCCTCCCGCACGCTGTTTTCCGCCTCCGCGGGTGAAAGCATAAAGGTGCCGATGCCGATCACCGGGCACTGAACGCCGTTATTCAGAACAAGATACTCCATATGCAGACTCCTCTCTTTTCAATAGGTTGACGCGACAGAGCGCGTAAACTTCCACATCCCGTTTTCCCTGCGCAGCGTGAAATCGCCCCGCAGCCGCCAGCTGTTTTTCCTGCCGCCATAGACAGCAGCCAGCACGCGGCTGCAGCCGGTCATCCTGGCATGGTCTCCCCGGATCTCAACCTCAATACGATCATGCTCTGCAGCATAGTAATTGAAGGTGCCGTCCAGAAGCCCGCGCAGGAACACCTCGGCAGGCTGCCGGACGCCGGTCATATGTTCCAGGACGTAGTCCTCCGTCATCAGATCGCGCAGGCCCTGGGCATCCTTTGCAATCATGCACTGCCAGTACTTCCGGTACATTGCCCGGATCGGTTCTTTTTCGTCCATCTTCATTCCTTCTGTTCTGCCGGATCCAGGAATCGGATCACTTTGGCCGGAACCCCGCCGACCACGGCATAGTCGGGTACATCCTTTGTCACCACGGCCCCGGCTGCAACAACAGCGTACTGTCCGATGGTGACGCCCGGGCAGATCGTCACGTTCATCCCCAGCCATGCGTTTTTCTTTACAAGCACTTTCCCGTATGTGTACCGGGTGTGGCGCTCATTCATGTCATGATTGATCGTCGCAATCCGAAGCCCGGGGGCCGACATGACGCCATCCTCAAACTCAATGCCTCCGGATGCGGAGAGGATCGCAGAATGATTGATGAACACGCCTTTGCCGAACTTCACGCGATTGCCGAAGTCACAGATGAACGGCGTGAGGATGCGGACATCATCCAGCTTTCTTCCGAAGAGTTCCTCAAGATATCCGACATAGGCGGGATCATCCGGCATAGCCGCATTGGCTTTCGCGCAGAGGGTTCTGGCGCGCATCATTTCCTCCACGGCTTCCCTGAAGTAGGGCTCCCGGTTATCCGTCGGTCCGCCCTGATCCATGAGCTGATAAACATAGCCTTTTTCGTATTCCATACGCTCACCTCACAGAAGACCGTTTACAGACAGCCATTTCTGAACCTGACCCTTTGAGCCGGAAGCCTGGCTGCCGGTGATGGAAAGACCGCTCTTCACATCCGCGCCAGGGCAGGTGCGCCGGATATCACGCTCGCTTCCGCCCATGCCGCTTCCCTCATTGGTGCACAGCGGAAGGATCGTCTTTCCGGTGAAGTCATAGTGCTCAAGGAAGGTGAATACCGCCATGGGCATGGTGCCCCAGTAGTTGGGATAGGCGAGGATGATGGTGTCATACGCATCGATGGACTCGGGCATGGAGACCAGCTCAGGCCGTGCCTTTGCCTTCAGGTCCTGCTTGGCTTCATCAATGCAGGTCATGTAGACCGGAGAATAGGGATTCTTCATTTCCATCTTAAATGTATCTGCCCCGGTCAGGTCCCGGATGATCTCGCAGACAATTTCCGTATTGCCGACTTTGACGTAGCGCATCGCGCCGCCGAAATAGTTTTCATCCGCTCTTGAGAAAAATGCGATCAGTGTCTTTGCCATGACTGTTCCCTCCTGATTTCCTGTATGCAGGTGCATTGTACCCCACAGCTATTGCAAAGTCCAATTGAAATGTTGTATGATTGATTAAATTATTAAATAGCGAGGGCCGTCATGAACACGAAACAGATCGATTACTGCATTGAGCTTGCCCATACCCTGAATTTCAGCCGGGCCGCCGACAACCTGTTTGTCAGCCAGCCGACCTTTTCCTATCAGATCCGGCTTCTGGAAGAAGAAATCGGATTTACGCTCTTTGAGCGAAGCGGCAAAGGGGCCTCCCTGACGCCGGCCGGCTCACAGTTTGTCGCCTTCCTGGCCGGCATGCGGGAAGACCTCAAGCGCGCCATTGAGCAGGGGCAGAATTTCTCATCAAAATACAAAGATATTATCACCATCAGCCTCATGGTCCGTCAGGCTCTGTTTTTCCTGCCCGAAGCCATGCGCCTCTTTGAGGCTTCCGATCCTGAAACCCAGATTACGCCCGTTTTTCAGTATCAGAACGGCGTCGAATCCTTCCTGAGGAACGAAACGGATATTCTGTTTGCCCTGAAGGAGCAGACGCATCAGATCCCTGGCATCAGCGTCCACGACCTGTTTGAAAGCCGGATCTATCTGATTACGGACCGGCACGACCCGCTCGCCGCGAAAAACCTCATTTCGCAGGAGGATCTCTATGGGAGAACCCTGATGGTCGGCGGCGGCTCACCGCCTGCGCTCAAGGCTGTGCAGCACCGGCTGATCGCCACCGGAAACATCCGCTATTTCAACAGTCCTGACCATGACACCACCCTGACCAATGTCGCCGCCGGCAAAGGCGTCTGCCTCGCTCCCGGTTTTCTGAACGATCACAGCGGCCAGTTTACATGGATTCCGTTTGACTGCGAGGAATCCTTCTCCTGTGTGCTCTGCACCCACAAGACGGACAGCCGCCCTGCCCTCTCCTCCTTCATCTCCATCCTGAAAAAACTGTATCAGGATGCGGTGGCGTTTCCCCTGTAAACAAAGAAGATCCCTGTCCCGCGGCACAGAAAACGACTGTCTCCCGAACCCCGGAAGACAGCCGTTTTCTTTTCTGTCAGCGCCAAGCAGGCTCTGTTTTTATTCTTCAGCTCTCAGTCTGAACATCAATCCAGCGGAAGGTGAAATCAAATGCTCTTTCCTCCGTCAGGTACAGCCGGTCCCGCATCGGCAGAGGGCCGCAGGACGCACTGCCGAGCGGACCCATCACGCCGTCAAAGCATACCTCGGTCAGGTTTTCATCATGCAGGTCATAGGTATGCTGGGCCTCATCCAGCAGTTCCTGGGTATAGTGATGCACAGAAAAGCTGAATGCGTCTCCTGCAATCTCAAGCCCTGTGCCGGCCGCCTGCAGGATTCTCACAAAGGAAGTATCCTGGTGAGAACCGTTTTCCTGCGGGAAAACGTAGGGCTCATGGTTTTCTTCCACCGTCTGGGTGTAGTATCCGATCCGGGCCGCTGTCTTCTTGTCCGAATAGTTTTCCATCGGCCCTCTTCCCAGATACGCAATCCGGTCATAGCGCCTTGGCATGGTCAGACGCATGCCCAGTCTGGGCAGGAAGGGCATATCCTGCTGAAGCGGGATATACCGGATATGCAGGTCCACTTCTCCGTTTCGGTGCACTCTGTAGTCCTGCACCACGCGCACCACCGGTCTCCTGGATTTCGGCGCATACACATTTTCGAGGGTAATGCACGCTGTATTCTCCTCCATCTGCACGCAGCGCCTGACATTGCGGCACAAAAGCCGGTCAATGCCCAGCTTTTTCCAGTCGTTGGCCGTCCGCCGGTCGTTATCCGTGACGGCACGCCAGAGATTCACTTTCATGCCGGACTCCAGAAGGTTTTCCGAGATCTGCTTCCATCCGCAAAGCCCCTGATCATCAAACCGGATCTCAAAATCGCTTCCTGCGGCCGTGATCATTCCATCTGTCTCCGAAACCTTCAGCGGTGCGCCGTCGGGCAGATGCACAACCGGCACGTCATATCCAAGAGACAGTTTCAACTGCTCCCCGGCCACAACAAACCCTGCCCTCGCCCACAGCGTGTCCTTGGTCAGAGTCCAGTCAATATTCAGGAAACTGCCTTTGGGATAGGTTCCCAGCGGCAGGTCCACGCGGCTGACCTTTCCCGGCGCCGTCCGGGTGGAAAAGGTCCCCTGTTTGATGGTTTTCCCCATCCATTCAACACGCCAGACTGCCTGAAGTTCTGACAGCGCAGTAAACGCATACAGGTTCCGGATGCGCAGCCGCCCGTTTTTCTCATCGGTCAGCTCTGCCCGTACAGGACGCAGAACATGCGCGTACTCAATCATGCCCGTATGCGGCGTCCGGTCCGGGTACATCAGCGCATCGACGCAGAAATGTCCCGAGTGCGGATACTCTCCAAAGTCCCCGCCATAGGCATAATACGGTTTTCCATCGCGCATTTTGACGCATGCATGGTCCACAAATTCCCATACACAGCCGCCGATAAACGCGGGTGTCCTGTAGATTTTCTGCCAGTAATCCTCAAGATTTCCCGGACCCTGGCCCATGGCATGCGCATATTCGCACAGGAAATAGGGCTTGGGTGAACCGGACTTCAGGTACGTATCGATGGAATCGAAATCCGTATACATATAGCTGGCGATGTCGGACACTTTCGCATCCCAGAACATCAGATGGCTGTGATAGTGGATCGGCCGGGAGGGATCCAGCGCGCGCATGGCAGCGGCCATGGCTTCATGATTGCATCCATAGCCTGCTTCGTTGCCCAGGGACCACATGATGACGCAGGGATGGTTCCGGTCCCGCATGACCATGCGAATGCCGCGGTCCACAAACTGCTCTTCCCATTCCGGGTCAGCGGCCAGCAGATGATAGTTCCCCAGATGGTTGACGCCGTGACACTCAAGGTCGGTCTCATCCACGACATACAGCCCGTATTCATCGCACAGGGAAAGGAATCGCGGGTCATTGGGATAGTGGCTGGTGCGCACGGTATTGATATTGTGGCGCTTCATGATGCGCACATCCTCGAGCATGACGTCCATGGGCGTATAGTGCCCGAGCGTAGCGTGCGTGTCATGGCGGTTGACGCCCTTCAGTTTTACGGAGACACCATTGACATAGAACTGACGGTTCTTCACTTCGACGGTGACAAACCCGGTGCGGACGCACTCAAGCTGTCCCGGGATTCTGCACAGCAGGGTATAGCGGTCCGGCGTTTCCGCGCTCCACGCCTGAGCCCGCTCGACGGTGATCTGCCATACCGCGCTTCCTCCGATGACAGGAACCGTTTCCGCAGCGCACAGGCTTCCGTCAGGATTCAGGAGCGTACAGTCAATCCGCTCCAGTCCCTGTGCATCGATCTCGGCGCGCAGGGAACCGTTTCCGGTCTGCGCGTCATACCCTGCCTGAACGCGCACATCCCAGATCGGCTTTTCCGGGAAGGAGAGCAGCATGACATCCCGGAAGATCCCGCTCATGCGCCACATGTCCTGGTCTTCCAGATAGGTGCCGTCACTGTACTGCATCACAAGCACACGCAGCTCATTGCGTCCTTCGTGCAGCCACTGCGTCAGGTCAAACTCGGCAGGCATATGGGATCCTTTGGAAAAGCCGGCCTGAAACCCATTGATGAACACATAGAATGCGCTGTCGACGCCTTCAAAGCGAATGCGGGTGTGTCTTCCTTCAAACGCTTCCGGCAGCTGGAAAAACCTTCTGTACAGGCCCACCTGGTTTTCCTTTGATACATAGGGCGGATCAAAGGGGATGGGATAGGCCGAGTTGGTATACTGCGGGAACCCATAACCCTGCATCTGCCAGCAGCCGGGCACCTGAATCGTGGAAAAATCCATGTCCCCGGCCAGATCCCCGGGAACGCTCTCCACATTTTCAAACCAGCTGAAATCCCAGCGGCCGTTCAGATCCATATAGAACGGAGAAGCTTTGCGCTGGCCGCTGAGGGCCTGATCCGTCTCCGCCCATGGAATCAGCGTGGCACGGTTCGGGAGACGGTTCACATGCAGAACATGAATGTCCTGATATTCCGGAAAACGCATCCGATTCATCCTCTCGTACTTTCTTCAGCTTTCATCGCGTGCCGGGCACGGATGACAGCGTTCGTGGCGTATGCCCGCTGTCTATTTTACGCATTGTGCGGTAATACACAATCATCAGATAGATTTCTGCGCCGACCCACGCTGAGATATCCGCAATGCACAGTCCGAGAAACTGCAGCGGCCTGACGAGGAGGTAGGCGGCAAGAATCCGCATGCCCAGTTCCAGGAAGCCTGACAGCATCGGCGTGGTGGTATCCCCCATTCCCTGCAGCGCATTGCGGTAAATAAAGAGCGGTCCCAGCACCCATTTCATGAAGCCCTGGGTCATCATCATCTGACGCGAATACGGGAGGACCTCCTGCAGTTCCTGCGGCGAAGCAAAGATGGAGGTCAAAGGCGTACTGAACAGGGCCATGGCAATGCCAAGCACCAGGTTCACGCCAAGAGACAGGGGAAGGATGTCTCTGACACCCTTTTTCACGCGGTCAAGACGCGCTGCACCCATATTCTGACCGGAATAGGTCGCCATGGCGATCCCCAGGCAGCTTCCCGGCATCTCAGCGAAATACATGATGCGCGACGCTGCGGTGTATGCTGCGGTGTACAGGGATCCCAGTTCATTGACAAGGCGCTGGAGAACAATCGCACCGATCGCTGTCACACTGGTCTGGAACGCCAGAGGAAGACCCAGCCGGATCAGGCGCAGATCGATCTCCCGGTTGAAGCGCCAGTCCTCTTTCTCAAAGTGGAGAAGCCGGGTGCGCCGGACGCCTGCAAAACAGTATATGGCGGCCACCACCTGGGCAATGCCGGTCGCCACACCCGCGCCGATCACGCCCCAGTGCAGCACCAGAACAAACAGGAGATCCAGCAGAAGATTGACCAGCGTTGACACCACCATCGCCCACAGCGGTGTTTTGCTGTCCCCCACCGAACGCAGGAACGAGGACAGGACATCATAGGTCATCATGACGGGCATAAACAGGAAGGTGATCAGGATATAGTCATATGAATCCTGCCAGATATCCTGTGGCGTACTCATCAGGCGAAGCAGCTGCGGAATCAGCAGAATACTCACAGACATGAAGACCACCGTAATCAGTCCGCCGACGCGGACGGTACCGGCCATCGCCCTGCACAGTCCCCGCTCATTCTTCGCGCCGAAAAACTGAGCATACAGAATGGCAAAGCCGCCTGTCATGCCCATCAGGAACCCGATAATGAAATATCCCAGAGCACCTGTGGAACCGATGGCCGCAAGTGCACGGATACTGATTCCCCTGCCCACAATCGCAGAGTCCACCATGCTGTACATCTGCTGGAACAGCGATGATACCAGCATGGGAACGGAAAAACGAATCATCAGACTTCGCGGAGAACCGCTTGTCATATCCATTGTCTGTGCCATGATTTTTCCCCCGGATTCGAAACTGTCTGTGCAGAAGAAGGGCGCCCGCCGCCTTTGACGGCAGCGGGCGCCCGGAATTCAGACTGAAAAACGTTCTGGAACAGGATTACTGGGTGCTGTCAAAGTAATCCTTGGCTTCGTTGAACATCAGACCCAGTCCGGATGCATCCATTTCTTTGAGGTAGGCATCCCAGTCACCGTCAATGTCCTTCTGTCCGGTGATGAACTGCACCATCCAGTTGTCCTTGAGGTTGGTCAGGTTTGTCTGATATTCGGCCATCATGGGCAGTGAGAACTGAAGCAGGGTGTTGATGCCGTGCTCTTTGTAGCCCAGGCTTCTTGCAAATGCGCTGCCTTCATCGGTGCCCTCACGCGGAGCGGAAGGACCATATTCGGTACGGCCGTAACGGTTGATGGCTTCGAAATCCGGGAACTCGTCAGAGTAGGCCTGCGTGGTGCCCCAGCTGCCGGTTTCCTTGTTCTTCCAGTACCACCAGCCGCCTTCTTCACCGTAGAAGTCCTTGACATACTGCTCGATGATCTCAGGATCGCCCGTGGAGTTGCGTGCGCAGAAGTTCATGATTTCCAGTGCACGGATGAAGCGGTCGGTATCCGCCGTCAGTTCAGGAGAGAAGCAGTAGATCTGAGCCAGCAGGTTCCAGCTCTTCACGCCGCTGTCGCCATAAGGTCCGACCACGGGATCGCCGAAGATGATGTGTTCATCGGGATTGGCATTATAGAATTCGGTAGCCACAGCGCCGCTGTCCACATCGGCCCATTCGCCGTTCTCGTCGATGTACTGATAGTCGCCCTTGGATACCCAGTGATAATAGTTGGCACGCACGGTGGAGCCGATGCGGTGATTCACGAAGGAGTGGGAGATGGCCCAGTAACCGCCGCTGTTTTCACCGGTGATGAATTCGGGATCGATCAGGCCTTCGTCATACCATGCCTTCAGCACTTTCAGGGCTTCCTTATAGCGCTGAGAGGTTGCAGAGTACACGAATTCCTCGGTGCCGTCATGATCGTCGTCCAGATACTGGAAAGCAGAATGGTCGGTACGGCCGTCTGCAGCGCCGGGGTTCACGCCAAAGGCGCCAAACACATTGCGCATGCCGTCGGAGCTGATGCCGTAGGTGTTCTGCACGCCGTCGCCGTCGGGATCTTCATAGGTGAATTTGTAAAGGAGGTCATGCAGTTCGTCGAGGGTCTCAGGGGTCTTTTCGACGCCGACCTTCTTCATCCAGGTCTCGTTGTACACAACCGGGAGATGGAAGAGGTTGCCGGTGGACAGGGTGGGAAGACCATACTGTACGCCATCCACAGAACCATAGGAGAGGAACAGACCATCCTGATAGTCCATCATGCCGTTGTAATAGATCGGGAAGTATTCCTTCACCAGTTCCATGTCGAAGGAGCCGATGGCTTCCTGATCAACATAGGTATTGAACTGGGAGGGATCCTTCAGACGGATGACGTCAGGAGTGTTGTCCGCAATGATGTAGGTGTTCAGCACTTCGAGGAAGTTTCCGTCTTCGATGTTGGGCACTTCAATATCCACATTGAAGGTGTCTTCGATCAGTTTGATCGTGTAGGCATCTTCAGCCGTGGGGGTAACAAAGTACTGGGTCCACAGGTAGTGATACTTCGGGAGCTGGCTGTAATCCTTCTCCACATAAGGGCTCTTCACAGCAAAAGCGGAAGTAGCGCTCAGGGCCAGGGCCAGCACCAGAACCAATGCCAGAACCTTTTTCATATAGGAGCCTCCTTAAGAATTATATTTCCAGCAGAAACGGATTCTGCTGTGAATCAGATGGAATGTGTACACAGATCAGCCCTTCAGAGAACCGACCATGACACCCTTGACGAAATATTTCTGAATGAAAGGATAGACAATCAGGATCGGAAGCGTTGTCACCATCGTGACGGCTGCCTTGATGGTTTCAGGCGTCATGGTGACCTGCACTTCTTCACCGTACAGGTTGACCAGGGAGTTGCTGCCTTCCAGAACAATGCGGCGGAGCGTCACCTGCAGCACCTGCTTTTCGGGCGTCGTGATGTAGATCATCGCGTCGAACCAGGCATTCCAGTGTCCGACCGCATCCCACAGACCGACGGTCGCGAGGATCGGCATGGAGAGCGGAACGAAAATCCTGTACAGGATGGTCAGGTCGTTTGCACCGTCAATATGTGCCGATTCCTCCAGACTGTCCGGGATGGACATCAGGAAGTTGCGCATGATCGTGATGTTGTAGGCGGAAATGCAGCCGGGCAGGATCAGGGACCAGATGCTGTTCATCATGCCAAGATCCTTGATCAGCAGGAAGTTCGGCACCATGCCGCCTGAGAAGAACATCGTAAAGACCAGAATCAGGGTCCAGAAATTGCGGTTGGGCAGATACCGCTTGGACAGTGCATAGGCAAAGTGATAGCTGAGCAGCAGGGCAACAGCGGTGCCGAGCACGGTGCGGATAATGGACCACATAAAGCCCAGATAGACAAACTTGGAGGAGAGAACATTCTTATAGCTGTCCAGGGAGAAATACTGGGGAAGGAACCAGATCTGACTCATGGCCTGTTTGCTGGAGTCTGCAATGGAGGTGGCAAACAGATACCAGAACGGATAAATGAACGTAAAGCAGATCAGTCCGAGGAAAATCACATTAAAGGTGTCGAAAATCTTTTCCCCGAGTGTCCGTTTAATAATGTTGTTTTTCTTTCTTTCCGGCATTCTGGGTTTGACTGAAGCCTTATTGATTTCCATTTTCTCTCCCCCTTTCTTACCAGATTCCGTAATCGTTGACCTTCTTGGACACGGTGTTTGTCAGCATGACCATGGCAAAGGAGATCACATTCAGGAACAGACTGATCGCGGTCGATTCCGAATACTTCATGTTTTTCAGACCGATTTCATAGGTGTAGACGCCCAGCACATTGGCGACTTTATAGACAGCCGCGTTGGACATATTGAACACCTGGTCGAAGTTGTCGCTGACAATGGAGCCTGCACGAAGAATCAGCATGATCGTCACGGTCGGTGCAATGGAGGGAAGTGTGATGTACCAGATTCTCTGGAAGCGGGATGCGCCGTCGATCAGCGCGGCCTCATACATTTCCTGGTCCACGCCGGAAAGCGCGGCCAGGTATACGATGGAGCCCCATCCAATGCTCTTCCACACATTGGTCACCACCAGCACCCAGCGGAACGTGCTCACTTCACCCATAAAATAGTATGGCTGTGCGCCGACCAGCCTGTACAGTGCCGCAACAGGACCGGTTGAAGGAGAAAGAAGGGTAATGAAGAGGCCGGAAAGCGTGATCCAGCTGACAAAGTGCGGCAGGTAGGAAATCGTCTGCAGTGTTTTCTTGTACCGTTCATGACGGATTTCATTGAGCAGCAGTGCAAGAATAACCGGCATCGGAAAACCAATGACCAGGTTCATCACACCGAGGATCAGCGTGTTTTGGAATGCCTGCCAGAAAATCGGCATGCCGAACACTTTCCTGAACACATCCAGCCCCACCCAGGGGCTTCCCCAGATTCCTGCTTTCAGGCGGAAATTCTTAAAGGCGATCTGTATGCCGTAGATCGGGACATACTTGAAGATGATGAGCATGATCACACTGGGGATCATGATCATGAACAGTCCGCGGTATTTCCAGTACTGTTTCAGCGTGTACTGGAAACCGCTTTTTTTCTTCCCGATGGCCGGCTGTGCTTCCTTGCTCTTCACCGACGAAACCTCCTTTTAGGTGTTTTGACTTGCGCTGAGTAAATCAGGATCAAAGCATGAACGGGTTCCGATATGCAGTTTTCTGCACACCGGCGTGTAAGCTGTCATATACACCGTAAAGTGTTCCGGGCCCTCCGGATAGGCACCGTCACTCCGTCCGAGAGCCGAATGCTCTGCGAAACCGTCCGATACCACCATCCGTTCCCCCGAGGAGGATGTCACTTCCAGCGGGCCATGGGCCAGAATCATGGACTGCCCCGCTTTGCCCTCCATCAGGAAGTTTTCATTGCGCAGCTGGCAGCCACCGGGGAATCCCAGTTCCACGCGAAGCGGGAGCCAGTCCACACCTTCTGTGCGGATCAGGATATCAATGCCGTCCTCTGCCATCTCCACATCGACCATGGTGTCCAGTCCCACACCCTGGAACCGTTTCCGCGTATGGGGATTATCCATGGCCCACCAGTCGGATGTCTCCGGCTTTTCCGGGTAGAACGGAAGGTAGTACCAGCTGTCCTGGTGAAAGGACAGGCGGTATCCCTTTTCCGTCTTTTCAATTCGGTCCGCCACAAAATTGCGCTTGTCGCACAGGTTCTCATAGATCACCATGTACATGGTCATGGACCCATTCTGGAAATAGAGGAAATTGGCTTTGCCGTCCATGAGCGTGCAGGACTGGCGGCCTTTGCGCATGCGGACAATCCGGGACCCTTTGAAATGGTAGTCATACTGCGTCACTGCGCTCAGGTCGGGCTGAACATCCGTGCCAAAGTCATCCAGATCGTCATAGAGAAGAAGCCATTCCACGCCCCTGGGCTGCTGTCCGTGGCGGGAAGCTGTTTCATAGCAGTACTCTCCGTAGGCGGCGAGGTCTTTCTTTCCGAGGAAATAGCCGACCAGCTTGAAGAGCATATAATAGGTATTCAGATACACCTTGCGTCCGTAATCCTGACGCGTTGAATTATTGGTAAAGACGGAATCATCGGGATCAATATATTTCAGCATCATCCGAAGATTGGCCTCGGCCGCCTCCAGAAAGTGCCTGTCTCCGGTTGCCATATACAGACGGATCATCTGATCGTCATTGACCTGGTTGTAATTGCCGGCGCTGCGCTCAGCAAATTCTCCGTCTTCATTAATATCCAGGCCTTCGTTCAGATACTCGTCTGCTCTCCGGGAGAATTCCTCCCTCCCGGTGATCTTTGCCGCATGCTTCAGAAATGCACAGATGGCCCAGCGATGGTTGGGGGTATGGAAACCACCGGCCGCAACCCCTTCTGCACAGCTCTCAATCAGACGGCGGAGCGGGGCGTGAAGCCATGCTGTTTCCGGTTCGGCGTGTTTTTCCATCAGCCACCATCCGTTGAGAAGCGCATTCATGGTAAACGCCGTATCCGGCGGAGATGCAAAATTGCATCCGGCAAGATCCAGACAGCCGTCAGGCCGCTGATACTTTTCCAGAAATGACAGGACAGCTTCTATGCTTCTGCGGACAGACTCATCCAGATGGAACCGGCTTTCCGGCGACACATACGAAACCAGCAGATGGGCCAGACCAAAACCAGAGCTGCGGGTATCAACATAAAACCCGCGCATCTGGATTGCACCGCGGCGCGAATGATGATCTTCCATCAACTGTCTGGAAAGGATGCCCTCTGTCATTTGGTCATGCGTTCTCATCATTTCTGCTAGATGTTTCACAAAATCACATCATTTCTGTCGTATTTGGTTGTCTGGTTTCCTTTCAGAACAAAGCTATCATATCAAAGAATATATGTCAATGGATTTTTGTAAATAAATTTTTAAAGCTGTCATTTTATGTGTCTGTTTTGAGTAAGTTAAGCAGCGGTTTTTCGTCTGTTTTTGGCAGTACAGGCTTGCAATTTCCTGATCATGATCGTTTTCTGGCCTCTTTTTTA
>CAMIVF010000040.1 GCA_946401715.1 uncultured Clostridia bacterium
TCGACTTTTGGCGGGCTAATCATGCTGTATACGCCGGCGGATAACCCGGCATCTGCAGAATCGTACTACAGTATACCATATCACTTTCAGTCGCAGCGTTTCCTTTGGGACATGTGCCGGATACCGGGATGCCATAAGTTCATTGGATCTGGTGCCAGAGACCGGGAAGCTAAAAGGGGGTCGAGTTGAGAACACCGGCAGAATCTGTTGTAAGATACTATGTCATTTGCAATCGGCTTAAGAACACAATCCGGACCGGCTGGGTTGACTGGCAGGTGAAGCGCGGGCGGATCGAGAGTGTGGCGGAGCACATATACAGCACGCAGATGCTGGCGATTGCCATGGCATCGGAATACGGG
This sequence comes from uncultured Clostridia bacterium, assembly GCA_946401715.1. Taxonomy (GTDB): domain Bacteria; phylum Bacillota; class Clostridia; order Lachnospirales; family Lachnospiraceae; genus Porcincola. The sequence continues at coordinate 360 of CAMIVF010000040.1, forward strand.
TACCAGCTGGACCTTCCGAAAGTTCTTTTTATGCTGGCTGTCCATGAGCTTGGAGAAACAATCATCGGAGACCTGACACCGTTCCAGATCGATCCTTCTGAGAAGGAGAAACGTGAGCATGAAGCGGTTCATGAAATCCTTGCCGGTCTGCTTGACGGGGAGGAGATTGAAAGGCTGTTTCTGGAATTCGACGCGCATGAGACCGCGGAGGCCTGCTTTGCCTATCAGTGCGATAAACTGGAATGTGATCTGCAGTGCCGTCTTTATGATGAAGAGGGCTGCGTGGATCTGAAAGAAGTGAACTGTGCGGCGCTGAACGATCCGAAGGTCAGCCTGCTTCTGGCATCAGACAAAAGCTGGTCGGAAATGTGGCTGGAATACAGCCGGGAATCTTATCCGTACGATCGCAATTTTCTGGAAGTATCTGACTATGCGATGAAAAACAGGCTGCAGCCAAACTGACGCTGCAGTGACGATGGGAAGATGTTGAGCTTTGAAGACTTTACCAGAATACTGAAGGAGGAAGTAGAGGCTCTGCCGGAATATGTTCATGAAAAACTGAACGGAGGCGTTCTGGCAGACTCAAGTGTCTATCTCCATCCGGGAAGAGTGGCAGACGATCTGTATATCTTCGGGACATACGCTTCCGATCCGGTGTTCGGGAAGCAGATTGTTCTGTATTATGGATCATTTGCAGCGGTGCTCCGGGATTCATCAGAATCCGCTTACCGGGAGAAAATCCGGGAAACCGTCAGGCATGAGTTCCTGCATCATCTGGAAACCAGGGCCGGCCTGTTCAGCAAAGGGACTCTTGCGGAAGAGGATGCCGTAAAGATGCGGGAGTACTATAACGCCCATACGGCTGACCAGTAATCTGCTTTGATTTCAGGCGGCCGGAGACGTAAAATCCAGAGTGCGGAATGGAAGCCGGAATAGCGGATCTGAAGTTCCGAAGGAGGTGACGTTCATGAGTCTGTATGCAATCGGTGATCTGCATCTGCATTACCAGTCGGAACTGAAGGCACCTGCCCAGCTGCGTGACCGTGTATGGAAAAACCATGAAGAGAAGTTCCGGAAGAACTGTCAAAAGCTGCTGACAGAGGATGACACGCTCGTGCTGGTCGGAGATCACAGCTGGGGAAAGAACCTGTCGGAATGTGAACGGGATCTGCAGTATATCTGCGAACTGCCCGGCCGGAAGGTGCTGACAAGGGGCAATCATGATATGTTCTGGGACGTAAAAAAGACCAGGCATCTGAACGAACTTTACCAGCCGCGCCTGACGTTTCTCCAGGACAGCTATGCGGTTTATCGGGATTATGCACTTGTCGGAACAAAGGGGTTTACATTTGAGGGATCCTTCTATCTCGACCGGTGGGGCCGGATCGTGGGCTGGGATGAAGAAGCGCAGGTCCATGCGAAGAAGCTGGTAGACCGTGAGCTTGAGCGCCTTCGGAAATCTTTTGAACTGGCGAAGGCAGACGGATTTGGGAAATATATCATGTTTCTGCACTATCCGCCCACCAGTATCCTGGAAGAAAAGAGTGGATTCACCGATATGGCCGAGGAGTATGGCGCGGAGCAGGTGATCTACGCGCACAGCCATGGCGAAAGCAGATTTCATGACAGCATCCAGGGAGAGTACCGGGGGAGAATCTATCATCTGGCCTCCGGAGATTATCTGCGTTGGAAGCCTTTGAAGGTATTATGAAGAGAGTTATTTTTCATGTGGACGTGAATTCTGCGTTCCTGTCCTGGTCAGCGCTGAAGCAGCTGCAGGAGGATCCGGGAAGCGTTGACCTTCGCACGATCCCGTCTGCGGTCGGCGGGGACATCCAGACACGTCATGGCATCATCACAGCGAAGTCCATACCGGCGAAGGCGTATCATGTCCAGACGGGAGAGCCGGTTGTGAGGGCGCTGGAGAAGTGTCCGCAGCTTGTTCTTGTCCGGTCCGATTTTAAGACATACCGCATGTATTCGTCCCGGTTTATTGCCATCCTGAAAGAGTATACGGATCAGGTTCAGCAGGCTTCGATAGATGAAGCATATATGGACGTAAGTGATCTGGTATCCACCCGGGAAGATGCCATAGCCCTGGCAGGCAGAATCAAAAACGCCGTGCTCGGCAGGCTGGGATTTACGGTGAATGTCGGCATCTCTGAGAACAAATTCCTGGCGAAGATGGCCAGTGATTTTGAAAAGCCGGACAAAGTGCATACTCTTTTCCCGGACGAGATCCGCGAGAAGATGTGGCCGCTTCAGGTCAGGGACCTGTATGGCTGCGGGGCGGCGACTGCGCAGCAGCTGAATGAAATGGGATTTCGGACGATCGGTGACCTGGCGGCGTGCAGCGAGCAGATGCTGAAGAACATTCTGGGAGAAAAGCGCGGTGAATACATATACAGGAGAGTGAGAGGAATTGACTCTTCTTTGGTGGAAACCGTCCGGCAGGAGGCAAAGAGCTGTTCAAATGAGACGACGACAGCGGAAGATATCGGCCGCTGGAATTATAACAGCGCTGCCATTCCTATTCTTCGCCAGCTGAGTGAAAAAGTATCCGAGCGGATGAAGAGGGACGGTGTCTTTGGGAAGACCTGTTTTGTACAGGTGAAGACCGGCGGATTCCAGCGCCATTCCAGACAGACCAGGCTCAGGAATTCAACAAATGACGCAAAGCTGATTTATGAGACCGCCTGTGCCTTAATGAGAGAGTTGACGGAAGGTCTGTTTGACGGGGGAGAAGTTCTGCGCCTCATCGGTGTCGGTATGTCCGACCTGGATCATGGCGAGTACCGGCAGATGGGAATGGAAGACTGGCTGCAGATGAACGAACAGAACCAGCTGAAGAAAGAGAAGAAGGAAAAGCTGGACGAGATGGTCAGGAAGATCCGTGCACAGTACGGGGAAGGGGCGGTTATCCTTCACGGAAACCACACAGCGCAGGACAATCCTCTCAGCTGATCGCCGAAGAAGTGATCTTCACAATGATTATGATCATTGTCATTTCGATTTCTGCCGGCAATGCGGCGAATGATTCACGATGAATGGAGGAAATCCGGATGTCATTGGAAAGAGCAAAAGAATACTTGAGATCAAAAGGGTTTGAGTCTCATATCATCATCCCGGAGCTGAGCAGTGCGACGGTCGAGGAAGCGGCCAGAGCACTGGGCTGCGAGCCCGGAATGATCGCAAAGACCCTGTCATTTCTGCAGAATGACAAGCCTGTTCTGATTCTTGCAGAGGGTATGGCGCGGATCGACAACAGGAAGTATAAGGACAGGTTCGGCTGCAAGGCGAAAATGATCCCGCCGGAGCTTGTCGAGGAAATGACGGGCCACGGAATCGGAGGCGTGTGCCCGTTTGGCGTAAAAGAAAACGTTAAAGTCTATCTGGACGAGAGCCTCAAGATGCATGAGACTGTCTATCCGGCAGCCGGAACCGATCACAGTGCTGTAAAGCTGACGATTGCAGAGCTGGAAGCGTGCTGTGAGAAACCGGAATGGGTAGACGTGTGCAAAGGCAGAACGCAGGAACCGCAGAGCTCCGGGATTCTTAGTCTTTGATGGAGGAGGGCAGCCGGGAGGGTCAGACATAACGCTCGATCTGTATGAGCAGGTTTCCCTTTCTGGTCTTTCTGACAGGACCGATATAACGGAGCTTTCCGTAATGCCGCACAGATACCTCTTCGCCTTCATGCAGCGAGGCGGATGCACTCTGGACCATCCGGCCGCCTATGAATACCTGCCCGCTCTGGATCAGCTCCTGCGCCTTCGACCGGGAGAGCCGGTGCGCCTGGGCAATCACAGCGTCAATGCGGTTTGAGCCGGCCTGGATCTCCTCCGTGACCAGTTTTGGCTTCAGTCCGTCAGGAAGTGAAGCAACCGGTGCGGTATGCACGCTCGTATGCTTTACCCGGGTCAGATTCTCTGACAGGTATTCGGCCATCACAGATTTACACATGACATAACCGGCTGCCCCATCGATCAGGATGTCCCCGATGACCCTGCGGTCGATTCCAAGGTTCAGGATCGCCCCGAGGAAATCACGGTGTGTCAGCACGTCTGCAAACTTCTCCATGAGCGGACTGACGCGCAGGATTGTGACAGGAAATGCTTCTTCGTATCCGAGAACCTCCGGATCGCCGAAGCGGACCATAACGCGGGAAGCTCCTTCGAAGCCGCCGTAAGCCTGCATGCCGCAGGCCGGTACACCAAGGGAAAGCACATCCGAATACTCCGCCTCATTCAAAAAGTCTGTAAATACAAATCTGGATTCCTGCCAGGAAGCTTCTTCAAGCTGGCGGATTCTTTTTATAAATGTCTGCTGGTCCTGGTTCATGGGATGATTCCTCCGAGATAGAGTATATCCTATCACACATATGAGAAACAATGGAATGGCGGCCAATCACTGCAGGTCAGCCGGAAATACGTTTCTGTCTCATACCGGGTGGAGTTTTCCTGCGTTGTCTTTTATAATGACGTTGGGGTCAAAAGTACCTTTTGCCCCCAACTATGATGTACGGATCGCTCCGTTGCTTCGCAACTCCCGCGCTCCTCGGCCACTCCGCACTCTCATAATTTGCTAAAGCAAATTACTACGTGCTCCGTGTCCGGTGGGTCAACACCCCTTTCGCCTCTGGCAAGCAAGCTTGCCTCGGCTTCAGGGCTTTTGACCCTTACATCATCTTATAATTAGGATAACGCAATCGGCAGCAGGCTTGAATCACCTGCAGATTACTGCAGGAACCGTACTGCAGGAACAGATACGAAAGGATAACAGGAGGGTGACATGGGAGACAAGGAAATCAATCTGAACATGGAAGGTATTAAGCCGTTTACGGAAATGACAAGCACGGAGCTGTTTGTCATTCTGACCGGAGGCCGCGGCGTCATGCAGCAGATGTATCTGCAGAACATCCTGAAAGAATATATCAATAAGCAAAAAGACACGGCAGACCTCGTAACGATGGTTCAGTCAGTGGCGGAAGGATTGTAATCAATGCCGGGACTGGGAACCATCATCAATGTGCTGTTTATCGTGATCGGCGGGACTGTCGGCGTACTGTCCGGCAGCAGGCTGAAAGAGAGGACCCGCGAGACATTGCTGCTGGCCAATGCCGTAGCGGTTCTGTTCATAGGAATCGGCGGTGCATTGCAGCAGATGTTCGTCATGGGAGCTGACGGGAAGCTGGAGACAGCAGGAACCATGATGCTGATCGGATCCCTTGCCATCGGAGCAGTCATTGGTGAGTGGATTGACCTGGAGGCCCGGATCGAGCGCTTCGGCGAATGGCTGAAAGCCAGAACCGGAAACAGTGAGGATGCCGGGTTTGTGAATGCATTTGTCACAGCCTCCCTGACGGTATGTATCGGTGCGATGGCCGTGGTCGGATCGATTGAAGACGGTGCGGCAGCGGATCATTCCATACTGTTTGCCAAGGCGGTACTGGACCTGATTATCATCATGGTCATGGCGGCATCGCTCGGAAAAGGCTGTATCTTCTCTGCGATCCCGGTCGGGCTGTTCCAGGGAACCGTTACGGCGCTTGCCGTGCTGATCCGTCCTTATATCACAGACGCGGCGATGAGCAATCTTTCTCTCGTCGGATCTGTCCTGATCTTCTGTGTAGGCGTTAATCTGTTCTGGGGAAAGAAGATCCGTGTTGCAAATCTGCTGCCCGCCCTGGTTGTGGCGGTGCTCTGGTCTGTCGCTGCATGACATCTGATGTTTCCGGGAATCAGGAATGCAGAATCATTGTCAGAACAGCGTTTGCGCTGATACCGGAAAAGCAGTATGTATGCTGAAACCGGCAAAGTAATATGTATGCTGTTACCGGCAAAGCAGTATGCCGGCGCCGGAAAGCACGGAGGAGGGTTCTTATGGTGGGCAAAAACTATTTCAGAGGAAAAGCAATCGTCCGGATGACAATGACAGCCATCGTTCTTTCGCTGATGACGGTGCTGCCGTCCTATGCCTGTACGGAAGTTTATGTCGGACCGGAGGTCAGCGCGGACGGAACTGTGATTATCGCGCGGTCAAATGACTGGCAGCAGATCATGGCTACGCGCCTGTGCGTAACAGCGCGGGTGGAGCACGCGCCTGGCCGGACGATGCCGGTCAACGATGCCGGAGATGTCCGTGCTGACATCCCGGAGACGACCTTTCACTATACATCAACACCATGGATGACGAATTCCACCGACCGCATGAACATAGAGCGTGATGCTGCTGTCTGCGCGAATGAATATGGTGTTTCCATGACGATGTCCGTGACGGCATTTTCCAATGACAGAGCACTTGCGGCAGATCCGCTTTTGACAGACGGTCTGACAGAGGATACCGCGGATGATCTCGTCATCTGCCAGAGCCGCACAGCGAGGGAGGCAGTGGATATCCTGCTTGGTCTGGTTGATACCTATGGGAGCAACGGCGTCAACATCGCGACCATCGCTGATCAGAAGGAAGCCTGGTATATCGAGATCTATACCGGACACCAGTATGCTGCCGTCAAGCTGCCGCCGGATAAGGTCGCGGCTTTCGGCAATGAATTCTGTATGGAATATCTTTCTGCGTTCGAAGAGTCTGTCACATCAAAGGATCTGCTGACGCTTCCGGAGGAAAAGGGATTTGCGAAATACGGGGAAAACGGAGAGCTGAATCTGTATGAAACCTATTCCGGGGATGAGATGCGCGAAGAGTACAGTCATATGAGAACCTGGATCGGCCATCAGTTACTGGCTCCCTCTGTCTACGGAGATTACGATCAGTCAGAGTTCTATCCACTGCTGTTTGACCCTGACAGGAAGGTCTCCCTGTCCGACGTATTCAGCATCATGCGCAACCGCTTTGAGGGAACGCCGTACAGCCCGGACGAGACCGGGCGCATCGATATGCGCGTCATCGGAACAGACACTGCGCTCAGTGTTCATGTCCTTCAGATTTATCCGGATCTGCCGGCGAAGATGTCCGTCATAACCTGGGAAAGCCTCGCGCCGGCTGTCTATGGTGTTTTTGTTCCCCTTTCCAATCTGTGCACAGAAGTCAGTGAGCCCTACGGCGCCGATCAGCCGGACAGTGCCGGCCAGTCCTTCGACACGGCGCATTATGCCTGGTATGCTTTGAAGTGCCTGAATACCATCGGAATCCTGGAGCCGAAGGTATATGGGGAACCTGTCGCAGATTACTGGAAGCAGGCGGAAGAGGGGATGATGTCAGCCGTTCCGGCCGTCCTTAAGACCATCGCCGGCCTGCTGGAGACAGATCCGGAATACGCTGCTTCCGGTATGACAAACTACTGCAATTATCTGCAGCAGAACGCATTTGCTGACGCGCAGAGCATGCTGAATACGGATCTGTGGTTCCTGAATTTTAATTCCAATACCCTGAAACTGGCCAGGAATCCGGAAACCAATGAACTGACCGGGGAAGAACGTGTTCTTCCTCCCGTCCCCATTACGCTCTCTCCGAAAGCATATTACACGGTGTTCTCCATGGCAGATGGCGCGGATGGACCTTGAAAGGAGAAAAGATGATTACACAGATTTATTCGATTCAGACTGCGGAAGAAGCATTGGCCTGCATTGACGCAGGCGCGGATCGCATCGGCCTTCTGGTCGGCGTCCACGGGGGCAAATTCCCTTGCGCGATCACGCAGGAGAAGGCAAAGGAAATCTTTGACGCAATCGGGAATAAGGCGGTCAAGGTGCTGATCTCCGTGGAATATACCGCGGACGCTGTACTTGCCCAGACAAAAGCGCTGATGCCGGATGTGCTCCATCTTTGCGCGAATTATGAAGGCAACGCAGAATTCGCTGAGCGCCTGCGCAGGGAGATCCCGGGTGTGAAGCTGATGGAGGCGGTAGGCATTACCGGTCCGGAGAGCATCGAAGACGCGAGGATCAAAGCTTCTTATGCGGATATCATTATTCTGGATACCGTGTCGAAGACCGTGCCCGGCGTCGGCGCCGCGGGAGAAGTGAATGACTGGAATATAGACAGGCAGATCGTGGACATGGTGGAGGTTCCGGTGATCCTTGCGGGAGGCCTTGGCCCCGACAATGTAGCGCAGGCGATCGAGGCAGTTCACCCCGACGGGGTAGATTCACTGACCAAGACATCGGATAAAGAAAACGGAGAGCTTGTGCGCAAGAATATTGAGAAGGTGCGGGAATTCTGCCGGATCGCGCATACGTACTGAGGTTGGCGGGTATGCAGATTATATGTGTCGGGGACTTATGCTGTGATCTGATCGTCCCATACGGAAAGATGCAGAAGGCTCTTGCATGCGGCGATATCAGGAAGGAGACGGCGGATCAACTGCAGGTACGCATGCAGTGCGGCGGTTCTGTCGGGAATGTCGCCAGGCACCTTGGCCGCCTGAAGGCACAGCCGGTCTTTGTCACACCGGTCTGCAGGGATCCCCTCGGGGATTATCTGACGGATCAGATGGAGCAGGCAGGCGTGGATATGCGCTGGACCTGTGACTCCCAAAGATCAAACATGTACTGTGTCGCGGTTCTGGATCAGACAGGCGAACGCACGATGTTCTGCTTTGTTCCGCCGTGGGCGGATTACCCGAGATTTGACAGGCACAGCTTTGACCGGATCCCGAACGATTCCGGACAGATTCTTTTTACAAGTGGGATGGCTTTTCTGGATGACGCGCAGAACAACGCAGCTGTCCTGGAATACTTCACGAAGCAGAAGGAATCAGGCGCGATGATTGTCTTTGATCTCAATGTGCGCGCGGAATCCTACGGATATGAAGGTGAGCGGAAAGCTTCGATGGAGAAGATGATTGCGCTGAGCGACATCTTACTGGGGTCCGGAACAGAGGAATTCCGGCAGGTGACAGGCAGGCCGGAAATCAGGGATGCTGCCAGATCTCTGCTTCATGATGGGGCAAAATGTGTGATTGCCCGGGATGGAGGCAATCAGATACTGGTTCTTGGAGAAGGCCTGGATCAGTATATTCCGGTTAAGCGGGTGGAAAGCGTATCAACAATCGGAGCAGGCGACTGCTTTGACGCTGCGTTTCTCAACGGCATCGCGTCCGGCGCGGATGTCATCACCGCTGTCCGGGCTGCGGCAGAATATGCCCGATCTTATCTGGCAAAATGAAAAAAGCAAATGGGAATCTGGTGAAGAGAGGAAAGGAGAGAAGAACATCGCATATTGACACTTGTTTAGAACAGTGCTATATTGCAGCTATGAGTTAGTTTTATGGGTTAACTAATTTAGCACTGTATGAGCATGGGGTCCGATATGCATCCTTACGCGGCAATAGGAAGGCTAAAAGATTGAAAGGATGAGATCAGGGAAGTGATCTCATCCTTTTTTCGGGTAACTGTAAAGTGAGAGAACAAAGCAGCAGGAGAAAGAGCGGGAAGAACAAAGGAGGGAGAACGGCATTGAAGAAATTTACATTTATAGGAGCCGGATCACTGGACTTTACCAGAGATCTGGTGCGAGATCTGATGACATTTCCCGCGTTTGATGAATGCGAGCTGATGCTGATGGATATCAATGAGAAGCGTCTGCAGTATTCAAAGATGGGGGTAGAGCGGATCGTCAGGGCCGGGGGACACCACGCGGTGGTCAAAACCACAACCGACAGGCGCGAAGCGCTCCGGGACGCGGACGGCGTACTGATTACCATCCTGCAGGGAGGGGTTGATGTATGGCGTCACGACATCGAGATCCCGATGAAATACGGGGTTGACTACTGCGTCGGCGATACGAGAGGGCCTGCAGGGATCTTCCGTTTTCTCCGCACGGCACCTGTGATCCTGGACATTATCCGGGACATTGAAGAGCTGTGCCCGAATGCGGTCGTGCTCAATTACACAAACCCGATGGCGATGCTGGTCAGTTTTCTTCAGCGCCAGACGGATATCCAGATCACCGGCCTGTGCCACAGCGTACAGGGAACCGCCCAGATGCTGGAAAGATGGCTTGGCCTGGAAGAAGGAAAACTGGACTATACCTGCGTCGGCATCAATCATCAGGCATTCTACCTGAAGCTGCAGCATGACGGGAAGGATATGTATCCTGCGCTGAGAGAGGCGGTGAAAAGGCCCGAGGTAGCGGCTGAGGAACCGGTCCGCATCGAGGTTTTCCGGCATCTGAAGTATTTTATCACGGAGTCATCCGGACACAATTCCGAGTATATGGCGTGGTTCAGGAAAAGACCTGACCTGATCGAGAAATACTGTACGCATGGTACCGGGTGGAATCCCGGGCTGCATGCCGCCATTCTTGATGAATACCTGGGGAGAGAAGATACCTGGGAGAAAGAATATACGGACTGGCTGGAAAAGGGAGAGATCGAACTGGAAAGAGGCGAGGAATATGCCTCCAATATCTTCAATGCGATCTTCGGGGATCATACCCCGTACCCGTTTAATGCCAATCTCCGCAATAAGGGTTATGTGACGAACATCGACCAGAATGCGTGTGTGGAAGTGCCTGTGATCGCCGATCGGACTGGAATCCATACGATTGATATCCATACGCTTCCGCAGCATCTCTCTGTTCTGGTGAACAATTCGGCGAAGATCGAAGAGCTGGCTGTGCAGGGGGCGATCGAAGGGAATCCGGAACTGATTTTTTCCGCCTGCCTGTTTGATCCGCTGACATCGGCGGTGTGCAGTATGGAGGAGATCCACAGTATGGTGCAGGAGATGCTGGAGAAAAATGCGCCGTACCTTAGCTATTTCAAGACACTGAAGATCTGATGTTCAAAATTACACCGCGCGGATTCCCGTGACTATGGTTGTGGTCCATATCCGCGACGGATTTGATGTAACCGTTGACCTGATTTCAAGCAACTGCAGACCTGATCAATACAAAAGGGTGTAACCAGGCAAAAGGAGGATATCAAGATGAAGAAAAAAGTTTCCCGTATACTTGCCATAATCATGAGTTGGGCGCTGATCAGTGCGGTCCCTGCCGCGGCGGCGGATGTGGTTCCGGAAGCATCCGATAAGACTGCTTCTTCCGAAGTCACGAAGCTGGTGATCTGGGGTCACCAGGAGGAAGTGTGGAATGACAACTACAAGAAGATCGCTGATGACTTTATGGCGGAGAATCCCGATATCGAGATCAGCTTCGAGTTCTTCCCCTATGATGATTTTGAAGCAAAGGTCCAGACCTCTCTGATCTCAAAGAACAGTGACTGTGACATCTATGAAATGTGGGGCGGCTGGGGAATTGATTATGCGCCGACAGGCTGCCTTGATCCGATCGCTGACGAGGTGGCGGAGGAGATCCGTGCGGAAGCCTTTCCGTCGACCTATGGTGCGATGGAATATGACGGAAAGATCTATGCGCTTCCGCTGGAGTTCAATATAGAATGCGGCGGCATGGTGGTCAATCTTCATCTGCTCGGAGACGATCCTGTCCCGACGACCTGGGACGAGTTGGTGGAAGCAGCGAAAAAGGGGACTGTCCGTGACGGGGATATGTTCAATGTAAGAGGATTCGACTTCGTCGGCTGGGATGGCGTTGCCTATACCTTTGCTGAGATGATCATGTCACAGGGTGCAAGCTATTTCAACGAGGACGGCACCTTCAACGTGACCTCCGAGGAGGCGAAGAAAGCGTTTGAGGCACTGGCGGACCTGGTCATCGGAGAAGAGCCTGTCACGGATCTTGAGGGTCTGACCACTGCAGGCGCTCTGGAGAATTTCCAGAAGCTGTACACAGATCAGGCGCTGTTTGTCCCGCATGGACCGTGGGTCATTGCGGACGGCCTTACCACATTCGGTCTTGAATACGGAACAGACTTCGATTACGTCGCACTGCCGTGGTTCGGCGATGAAGTTGCATTCCCGGCGGAGACCGGATGGTGCTTCTCCATCAACGCAGCCAGTGAGCATAAGGAAGCAGCGAACCGGTTCCTGGATTACCTGTTCTCGGACGAGGTTCTGATGGAGAACAACGTAGCCTGCGGACAGATCCCGTCCAAGAAGAGTGTCGCGACGAGCGAAGAATATCTGGAGAAGTTCCCGTACGCGAAACCGCTGGTGGATATCCTTGACAAGGCTTCCTTTATCGGATTCTTCAACACAGACCGGTTCAAGGAAGTGATTGACAATACTTTCGTGGACTATTGCACAGGCGTTTATGAGTCTTCCGATGCCGCGCTTGCGGACATGGAGGAAAAACTGAACGGAATCCTGTAAGAGGAGCAAAACCGGAAGTGTGGTGATATGAAGAAGGATAGTCGCAGATTTCTGCTGCTGGTATTGGTGCCGTGCTTTGCGGTGGTGTTTGTATTCCTTGTGCTCCCGATCATCGGGACCTGCCTGGTTTCCTTTATGGAGTACAATCCCCTCCACAGTGAAAACTCGTTCGTAGGGATCAGTAATTATGTCCGGCTGATGTATGACCAGTCGTTTTTCAAAGCGATGGGGAATACGCTTGTATTTACATTCGCTGCAGTCGCGATCAATATCGTACTCGCGCTGGCGATGGCAGTAGCCATCAGCCAGTTCGAGTCGAACCGCACGAGGAGCTTCTTCCGCATGATGGTGT
>CAMIVF010000041.1 GCA_946401715.1 uncultured Clostridia bacterium
GTTTTGGATAGCCTACATTCTCATAATTTCCGGCCATATTCTTCTGTCTGTACAGGTAATACGGCGTCATCATAAGCCGCCGGCAGCCCTCCTCACAGCGCTCCATGATCCGGTCGGAAGCCTGGAAGGAGATCTTCTCATATTCGTCCATGTGAAGCGCCAGCCTGGCCGCCCTTTTCAGGGCCAGCGCGTGCACCGTCACATCGTCCGGGTCCAGCGCCTCAATCTGCTCCATCGTGTGCTCGATCTGCCCGATCCCTTCCCCGGGAAGGCCAACGATCAGGTCCATGTTGATGTTGTCAAATCCCAGGGAACGTGCCGTCTCATATGCGCGTATGGTGTCCTCCACCGTATGTCTGCGGCCGATCACGTCCAGTGTCTCCTGGTTCATGGTCTGGGGATTCACACTGATCCGCGTCACGGGATGCTGCCGGATCACTTCCAGCTTCTGGCGGGTGATGCTGTCCGGCCGCCCTGCTTCCACGGTGAATTCCATCACGCCGGAGAGATCAAAGTTTTTCTCCACGGCATTCAGAAGGCGCTCCATCTGTGCCGGATTCAGGGTCGTCGGCGTCCCGCCGCCCACATACACGGTGTGGAGCTTTTTCCCGGAAAAACACGTCCGGCACGCAGCCATTTCCTTCGTAAGCGCGTCCAGGTACTCATCCACCCGGCTCTCCCACAGTCCCAGCGGGGTGGAAGAAAAAGAACAGTACAGGCAGATGCTCGGACAGAACGGAATCCCGATATAGAGACTGTATCCATTCTGTGTGTCGATCCCCTGCGGGATCTTTTTCTCCCGCTGTGCGATGCGCACTGCAAGATCCGCCTTCTTCGGGCTGACGAAATAGCGCTCCTGCATCTGCCTGGAAGCTGCTTCCGCCTCCGCATCCTGCATGACTGCGTTTTCCGTCCCGGCCTGAGGCATGGCCGCGCACTGATCTCCGGCGCCCTGCCCCTTGAGCGCGTTCTCCGGCAAAGACTTCTCTGACAGAAACTGCATGGCCAGCTTTACGGGGCGGATCCCGGTCAGGTTGCCCCATGGAAGATCCCTCCCGCACAGATTCCGGAGCATCTCGTAAAGACTGCGCTTTATCAGGTTTTTATAAGTGCTTCTGCCGGCAGAAGAAGGAGGTGTGATCTCCCGCTTCTCCTCTCCGGCTGCGAGGCAGATGCGCTCTTGCAGGATCATCGCACGGACGGTCAGATCCGGCTTCGTCTCCGGCTCGGCGCCCGGATCATACACCTGGGTCCTGATGCCTGGGAAAAATGCAATCACCAGCGTGTAGATATCATACTCAAAGCTTCTGTCGTTCAGGACAATCGCTATCTGTCTGATCTGGTTCATATTGATCACTCATCATAAAGGTGCGCCCGGCGTGAACTGCATTCATTCACCCGGGCGCAGCCTGGATTCTTGTCACTTACAGGAACGGATTGTAATTCCTCTCATGGCCGATGGTTGTCGACGGGCCGTGCCCCGGAAAAACCACGGTATCGTCCGGAAGCTCCATCAGCTTGTCTTTGATACTGCGCAGCAGCTCAAACGTATCCCCTCCGGGGAAATCGCTCCTTCCGACGGATTCCCTGAACAAGGTGTCCCCCGTAAAGATCATCTTCTCTTCCGGGAACCAGAAGCAGCCTCCTCCCACGGTATGCCCCGGGGTCAGAAGCGCCGTCATGCCGGTGCCAAGCACGGAGATCGTCTGGTGATCCAGAAAGGTCATATCCGGCTCCACGACCCGCGGATGTCCCAGCCTCCCGGACAGATTGTACACGATCGAGACCACGGCCTCTTCCTCTTCCTTCATAATGTAGACAAGGAGTCCGTATCTGCGCTTCAGGTCATTGACCGCACCAATATGGTCATCGTGGCCATGGGTGATCCAGATCGCCTTCGGACTGAGTTTTTCCTCCTCCATGCACTGCACGATCTCGTCGAAGCCGTCCGACGGGTCGATCAGAACGCACTCCTTCGTATCTTCATTCCAAACCACATAAGTGTTGGTGGGGAGTTCCCCCAGCTCCAGACACCTGACTCGAATATCCGCCATACTGTTACCCCGCTGTTCTTCTGACGTCAATCACGCTTTCCACCTGACGGATCTTTCCGATCAGGTCGGCAAGCGCATCCTTTCCGGGAACCTGGAATTCGTACATAATCGTGACGGTATCGCTCTTGCTCATGCGGGACGCCACACTGCGCACATCGATACGCCGCTCTGTAAAGATCTTTGTGATATCTACCAGAAGTCCTGTCCGGTTATGCGCGAAGATCCGGATCTCCGCCATATACAGCTTTCCGTTCCCGCTGCTGTCCTTCAGCGAAGCCTTTGACCATTCGACATCGATCAGCCTCGCCTTCTCCTCATCGCTCATGCTGGTCACATTGTCGCAGTCCTTCCTGTGGACCGTGACCCCTCTGCCTCTGGTGATGAAACCGACGATCTCATCTCCCGGAACCGGGCTGCAGCACTTTGACAGACGCACGGAAACATCATCGATCCCATGGACGATAATGCCTGTCCTGGAACGGGTCGTCTTCGGACGGTCGCCCTTCATGTTCTGGTTCAGGATGTCCTCGTCTGTCATCGACCGGATATGATCCTTGTCGTAGACTTCCTGCAGCTTGTTGACGATCTGCCCTTCCTTCAGGCCGCCATGGCCGATCGCGGCCAGGACGCTGTCCCAGTCCTTGAAGCCGTACTTCTTTGTGACCGCCTCGGTGTATTCCGGCTTCAGAAGATCCGGCAGATTCAGCCCCTTGGTCTTGCAGAAAGCAGCGAGCAGCTCCTTGCCCCGGACGATGTTTTCTTCCTTGCGCTCATGCTTGAACCACTGATTGATCTTATTCTTTGCCTGCGTACTTCTGACGATCTTCAGCCAGTCCGCGCTGGGCCCTTTGGAGTTCTGATTCGTGATGATCTCGATCCGGTCGCCGTTCTGAATCTGGTAGTCGATCGTCACGAGCTTGCCGTTCACCCGCGCGCCGACCATCGTGTTGCCGACAGCCGAATGAATGCTGTAGGCAAAATCGATCGGCGTCGATCCGTTCGGCAGCGTCTTGACATCACCGCTCGGAGTGAAGCAGTAAACGCTGTCATTGAACAGGTTCAGGTCGCTCTTCAGCAGAGACAGAAATTCCTTGTTGTCCGATTCCTGCTGCCACTCGAGAATCTGGCGCAGCCAGATGAGCTTCTCCTCCTCCTGCTGCTGCGTGCTGACCCGCTTCCCGTCTGAGGCCTCCTTATATTTCCAGTGAGCGGCGATACCATATTCCGCCACACGGTGCATGTCAAATGTCCTGATCTGGATCTCAAACGGTGTCCCGCCAGGTCCGATCAGCGTCGTGTGGAGCGACTGGTACATATTCTGCTTCGGCATCGCGATGTAGTCCTTGAACCGTCCCGGCACAGGCTTGTACATCTCATGGATCACACCAAGCGCCCCGTAACAGTCCCTGACCGTATCGACAATAATGCGCACCGCAAACAGATCATAGATCTGGTCGATGGTCTTGCCCTGATTCACCATCTTCTTATAGATGGAAAACAGATGCTTGGCCCGTCCGTAGATCTCCGCGTGAATCCCCGCCTTGCTGATATGGACCTCGACATTGCGCACGATCTCATTGATGAACGACTGCCGCTCTCCCTTCTTCAGGGATACCTTCTCCACCAGATCATAATAGACCTCAGGCTCCAGGTACTTCAGGGACAGATCGTCCAGCTCGACCTTGATCTTGCTGATACCAAGCCGCTGCGCGATAGGCGCGTAAATCTCCCGGGTTTCTCTCGCCTTCTCCTTCTGCTTTTCAGGCCGCATGTACTGAAGCGTGCGCATATTGTGCAGACGGTCTGCCAGCTTGATCAGGATAACCCGTATGTCCTTCGCCATCGCAAGGAACATCTTCCTGAGATTCTCTGCCTGTGTATCCAGCTTGTCAGTGGAATAATTCAGCCTGCCCAGTTTGGTGACGCCGTCAACCAGAAGGGCAACCTCCGGGCCGAACTCATGATGGATCTCTTCCTCCGTCATGATGGTATCTTCCACGACATCATGAAGGAGCCCCGCAACAATCGTCTCCTTGTCCAGCTCAAGATCCGCGAGGATAATCGCGACACAGAGCGGGTGGATGATGTAGGGCTCCCCTGACTTTCTCTTCTGTGTTTTATGTGCTTCGTAAGCGATCCGGTACGCCTTGTCTATCATGGAAAGATCTTCCGAAGGATGGTACTTGCGGATACCGGCAACAAGCTCTCCGTACAGTTCCTGCGGGCTGGTGTACTCCTGCATGGTCTTGGCGGAGGAATCCGCTTTCAGAATCTGGACCCGTTCCGCATCAGAAAGCCTCCGGCTGGCTTCCTGCTCAGCCGGAGCATAAATCTCACTGTTCAGATGTGTTCCGGCTTCCATGGCCGGTGCAATCTCCATAGCCATTCCAGACCGCCTGTTCCTGAATCCTTCCGGTATAACGTACATTCCACTCACGGCCTGTGAACCGGCCGCGGAAGCAGGTTTTACTTTCCTTCGTAGGCGATGACGGTTTCTACGTCGTATCCCTTCAGCTGCTCTCTGCCCTTCAGGCCGGCAAGCTCCATCAGGAAAACACACTTTGTGACGGTTCCGCCAAGCTTCTCGATCAGCTTCACTGCAGCCGCAACGGTTCCGCCCGTCGCAATCAGGTCATCCACCACCACGACCTTCTGGCCCGGCTTGATGGAATCCTTATGCATCTCGATGGTCGCGCTGCCATACTCCAGATCATAGGTCTGCTCGATGGTTTCACAGGGAAGTTTTCCCTTCTTCCTCACAAGCACAAATGGTTTATGCAGGTTGTAGGCCAGAGGCATTCCGAAGATAAAACCGCGGGATTCCAGTCCCACAATCACATCCACCTCGTTCGGATCGCCAATCAGCTTCTGCATCTCATTGATCGCAAGCTCCAGTCCGTCTGCGTCAGCAAGTACGCTGGTCACATCACGGAACATGATTCCCGGCTCCGGAAAATCCGGAATCGTTCTTACATAATCTTCCACTTTCTTCATAGTCGGATTCCCTCCCGCATCTGGATAGAAGATGCTTCTCATCTATTACCGCCTGCCAACAACTGACTCTGGCTGCCTTGTCAGCTCACAGCTGAATCACACATAAAAAAGTAACTCTCAGTATAGCATCTGCCTGCTTTGGTTTCAATATCCGTATCTGTCTGTGAGGTTCCGGTTCAACCGCAGGAAGCAGTCTGATCGGTTTCAGACATCGTCAGGCCTGTCCCTTATTATAGATCAGCGCCATCAGCTCCACGTCTGAATCCGTATTGTTCTCAATGGAATGTCCCTCACCGGGCTCAATCAGGCAGACATCACCCGGACGCGCAGTCTGCGGCACATGGTCATTGCCGATAAAAGTCGCCTCGCCCTTCAGAATATAGTAAGGCTCTGTTTCACCTTCATGAATATGAAAGCCGATGCTGGCTCCGGGCGGAAGAACGAGCCGGGCATAAAGCCTGCCGTGTCCGTCCAGTTCTTCTTTTGTCAGGATATCATGAACGGTTACAGTGCCTCTTCCGTCACGCATGTGTTCCCTGTAAGATGTACTTTCGTGTCTGATCATAATGGTTCCTGTCTCCTTTCCCGATCTGATTCTGCATTACTCCGGCAAAAGCTGATTATGGATTTCAGGCTGTCGGCGTTGTAATCGTCTTATTCTCAGAAAGAGCCGCTCGAGTGAGAGCCGCCGCTCGAGGAGGAGAAGCTTCCTCCGGAGCCTGAGCTGCTCTTTTCCTTCGGACTGTAAACCCTTGATACAAGTGTCCGGATATACCGGTCTTCCCTTCTTGTAAAGTCCACCTTGTCGCTTGCGACATAGGCAGCGGCATTCTGTGCTTTCTGCGTATTCTGCATGGAAGACCGCATGACAGCGGCGATACCGTAGCCAAACAGCAGCGCAAGAATCAACGGGGCAAAGATACCGATCATACGTCCTGTCGTGTCCGTTCTGAAACTGATCTGCTTCCCCTTCGCGGCAACCTTCAGGACCTTTTCCACACTGCCCAGAAACTGTTCAACCGAACCGGACCACCGGTTCTCCCTCAGCTCATCGACAGCGTGTTCCTCGATCTGTTCCCGGCCATAGGTCGGAATTGCCCACTTCGCGTAATCTCCGGCCACATAGATATCATACTTGCGCTCATTGACCGCGATCGTCATAACGATTGCGTCCTTCCAGTCATCCGTATGCTTGTTGCCGTGCTTTTCCTTCTTTTCGGTCGGGCCGACGCCAAGCGCATATCCGGCATACAGTTCCTCACCCAGAACAGAGATATCACTGCTCCAGGTATAGGCATCCCTGCTCCCGACGAGGACCACATAGACACCGACATCATACTGATCCGCCAGTTCCTTCGCCTTTGCGGCATACTCCTGTTCCTGCGCATCACTCAGCACATCCGCCTGGTCCACTACCGGAGCAAGGCCATGTCCCCAGTCTGACGGAGACAGGGTATAGGCGGGAAGTGTGCTGCCGGCGCGTTCAAACGTATAGCGGTATCTGCTGTAGGTTCCGGTAATCCGGCCGGAATCGATCGTGCCGGTAAAGGAGCGTCCCAGGTGTTCGGTAAAGGAGAATTGATCTCCGTCCTGCTTCCAGCGGATGACAAAAACTGCCTTGTTGAACAGGAAGGTACCCGTACCATCCTCATTCAGTGCAATGTAATCCATGCGCCAGGTCGGATCGCCTTCTGTATCACCGTCCCCGCTGCCGGTGTCCACACGGTCCCGGACGATATAAACTTCCGGCCCTTCCTGGGCATACTGTGTCTGTGCCGGAGCCGCTTCAGCCGGCTGCACTGCTTCCTGGCTCTGCGTCTCCTTCTGTACATTGTCAGAAGCAGGTGTTTTCTCTTCTTCGCCAGCCGGCGCTTCCGCGTCGATCGATCCGCCCACCGAGGAGTCATTTCTGACATAAACATACTGGTAGTCCAGATAATCCAGCCTGATCACACCGTCTTCCAGTGTACCGGTGAAATCCTCTCCGTCTTCGTCCGTGATGGAAATCTCTGATCCGTCGATCTCCCAGGTCAGGGAATAGACGGTTCCGCTGAACTGGATCTCTCCTTCTCCGTCCTCATCCAGGACAAGGTACTCCCCGTCACACTCGTAGTAAGTCCCATCCTTCGAACACTCGATCGCATCATACCGTCCGGCCGCGTCCTCTTCGTCGGCATACACCGCACCCGGAACAAAGAGCAGCATACAGGCCAGCAAAAGCAGCATCATTCCTGTTTTTCTGATCATTTTCATACCCGCTCCCTCCTCAGAATCCGCCCAAAATGAACTGGACGAGGATGTAAAACACGATGAACAGAATCCCGGTCAGGCCGCCGAACAGGCCGAAAAATCTCCCCTTGTCCACCGGAAGATCTCCCACAAACTTTCCTGTCTGCCCGTTCATCGCATAGAGATAGTTCTTGCCGTTCCAGGCCACCTTCAGGATATACACCGGGAGAAGCGCATAGTGGACCTGCCCCTTCTCAAAGGAAACCTGGCTCCCGTACGGAAGCACACTGGTGTACGGACCCCTGCGCGCATCGGAAAATGCAATGTTCTGGGCACTTTCTACGGCACGGTTCTTCGCACGGTCAGAGCTCTCCTCGATGGAGACATCACTCCGGTCCGCGAGATAGCCTGGCAGATAAGAGGTCGAAAACTGCGTCATCTGGGAATAATCAAAAGGCTCCAGGCTGTCCATCAGATCGTCCGGCATATTCCTGGAAGCGTCCGTCGGAATATGAGCGAACCCGACCTTCAGAGAACGCCGGATCGAATACTGGCTTGTCCTTGTGACGATATAATCTCCTTCGCGGCGCGAAGTGGAGGTCTCGCCAAGGAATGCGTAATCGCCGCTTACCCGGCTGTCGAACAGCCAGAACGGAACATAGATTCCGCGCAGCTTCTCGATCGTGCTGTTTGAGGAAAATGTCTTCGGCAGCAGCACCTTTCCCTTGCAGAAATTCCGATATGTCTCGGACGCTGCCTTCTGGTCCAGCTTGAAGGGGATAATGTACTGAGGACGCATGGTCCCTGTCAGCTTGGATTCAATAATGGTCGGATTGCCGCAGTACGGACAGGACGTGGCGGTTGTGGAAGCTTCCGCCAGGATCTCTCCGCCGCAGCTCGGACAGGTATACGCGACCATGTTCGCGGAGTCTTCTCCCCAGTCCGCAGGGATCGTCGAGGAGTCCCACTTCCCGCCGACTGTAACCTCATCTTCCTTTCTGGAAGTAAAATCGGCCTCAGCCTCCTGGTCATACTCCACCTCCTGCTCGCCGGCACTCTTGTCAGGCTGATCGCCGTACATCTTCGCGATCTCGTCCGGCTTGTAAACTGACAGGCAGTAATCGCACTTCAGCTTTCCTGTCGCAGAGTCAAAGTGCAGAGGGCCTCCGCAGGAAGGGCACTTATAATTCACAGTTTCTCTTGCCATGGTTGATACCTCCTGTTTGACAGTCGGTTTTTTTGATCCGTTGCTTCGCAACTCTCGCGCTCCTCGGCCACTCCGCACTCTCGTAATTTGCTCAAGCAAATTACTGCGTGCTCCGTGTCCGGTGGGTCAACTTCTACGCTCCGCTTCGGTCGGCGCTAAACGGACGTCCACTGGACGTCCAGCGCCCCTTTCGCCTCTGGCAAGCAAGCTTGCCTCGGCTTCAGGGCTTTTGACCCTTACATCATACTATAACATGAAACGCAGAAAGAGAACATGATGTTTTTGGCTGCCATTCACGGCCGGTTTCACCTTAATACCTGACTTCCATCAGGGTCAAGCCGGAGGCCGGAGCGGTGTGGGTGGCGGCACCTTTTCTGCACTGCGCCAGAATCTCCCCGACCGCTTCCGCGCTCTGTCTTCCGGCGCCGGCTTCCACCAGTTCCCCGGTCATCAGCCGTACCATATGATTCAGGAATCCATCCCCGTAATAATCCAGGATAATCAGGTCTTCTCCAGATCGATGAATATCGATCCCTGACACAGTCCGCACGGTGCTTTTTTTCATCTTCAGCCCGCAGAATGATGCAAAGTCATGACGCCCGGTCAGGTGCCCTGCCGCTTCCTTCATCCGTTCGATGTCCAGCGTCTCCCCATACTGCCACAGGAACCTGCGGTTCACCACATCGCTCACAGGATTGGTCCGGATCTTATACTGATACCACTTGGAGCTGGTCAGATACCGTGCGTGAAACCGGTCCGAAGCACGGACAAGACGTGAGACGGCGATGTCATCCGGCAGGTAGTGATTCAGGGCGGTAAAGAGCGCCTGGTCCTGTGCAGCCTTGCGCTCAGACAAAAGCACAGGGGCTGCCGCACCGGTCTGATCTGCCGACAGCATGTGATGCAGGCCGGCAGGAGGCGTGGCAAGCAGCCTGGTCAGGCATTCCTCCGGCACCCGGAAGCTCGCCGTCTGTCCCAGGGCATGAACACCGGCATCGGTTCTGCCCGCCCCGTATACTTCGACTGGTGTTTCCAGAAGGCGCGCCAGCAGCGTCTCCAGCTTTCCCTGAATCGTATTCTCCGTGCCGGGCTGCTTCTGCCAGCCCTTATAACGGGTCCCCTCATACTGAACGGTCGCCTTGTAATTGATCAGCTGCATCCTTGTTTCCCCGCCCTTTCTTCTGTCCTATAGAACAAAGTCCGCAAGCGGACTTCAGCTCCCCCTGCCCCCTCAATCATGAGGGCGCTTGCAGGACTTTGCGCGCCGAACACGGTCGCGCAGCGACATCTTCCTTGCGTGCGAGTGCGCATCCTGCACGGAGTGCTTTTTATCTCATAGGAAATCCGGAGGAATTTCCTATGAGATAAAAAACCCCCTCTTCCGGATCATCCGGAAAAAGGGGTTCTCCCGCGTGCGCGACAAGATTCGAACTCGCGACCTTCTGGTCCGTAGCCAGACGCTCTATCCAGCTGAGCTACGCACACACAGTGGTTTGACAAGTCCGTATCCTACACCATTCAAGGGCGCTTGTCAAGTGTCGAGTTTCACTTGACCACGATCTTGACATCCTTGCTGCGGCCATTCTTCGCGAATACCCTGATGGTGCAGCTTCCCTTTTCAGCGAGTTCCGGATCGGCGAGCATCTCAGCGGCCGTGTCATGGGCATATCCTTCTGAAACCGCGCCTGAGGCATACACCGCAGAGGAAAACTGCACCAGAAGAAGTGCCGTACACAACAACAAGCAGATTCTGTTCTTTCTTTTCATACCATCTCTCCATTTCTGACATAGAAGTCATTCTGTCCTGCATCTGTCGCAGAGATTCTTCTGCAGGCACCGCTGACGCTGTTTTTCCGATAAAAATAACAGGAACCATACCGGAAATTCTGTCTGAATTATTATAATTAGCACAGGCAAAAACTGCCAAGAAACTTGTAGCTACATGTCTGCCCATTTGTGATATGATAAACTCTGTCAGGGAGGTCAGTATCATGCGCAGATCCAGCAATTCCCGCCAGTCCCATACCGCTTCGCACAGAAAGCCGCTGTCCGGGCTTGTGCGGCTGCTCAGGAGAGTCATGCCAGCCTTTTATTACGGCTGGATGCTCCTTTATTCTTTGTTTTTTGCTGCTGTCCTCTTCCTGGCAATGCATGGTCTGGACTGGATCTGCTCCGCATTGATCTCCACGACCGGGCAGGCCGCGCTGACCAGTTCAAACATCAGATTCTTCCTCCGTTCCTGGCAGGGATACGCGCTTATTTTCATCTTCCTGATTTTTCTTGGTCTGGTCGGAGCAATCATCATGAACGGAATCATCTTTCTGTCCGATGACATGCTGTATCAGAAAAAGATACGGCTTTTCCGCAACCTGAAGCGCAGCGTCGTCTCGATCCGTCTGTTTCTGTGCCGGGAAGCGATCTCGCTGATTCTGTATTATTACGTCTTTGTCCTGTTTTTTACCACATCGCTTCTGTCAATCGTGCCGGATCCTTTTGAGATTCCGGGGTACTTCCGCTACCTGGTCAGCAAGAAGCTCCTTTCGCTGGCACTGTATTTCGCGGCTTTTATTCTGATCTGCATCCCGATCCTGCGAAACCCGCTTCTGCTCCATGATATTCTTCTTGGGCAGGAGAGTCCTTCCGCTGCCCGCGTGCGGACAAAACTATATGTAAAGGAACACCGGCGTTTTCTCTTCCGGGAAATCCTGCTCACGGTTCTGATCTTCTGCGCCATCCTGCTTGCGGCTGCCGGCGTTTTCCTGTATTTCCCGCTTCTGGTCCAGAAAGGATTCTTCTTCCTCCCGCCGAAGCCCCGCAGAGTTCTGGTCCTCCTTGCTGTCTTTACCTCACTTGCGGTCCTGATGACTGCGGTTTTGCTTGCTCTGTGGATTCTTCCGGTACGAATCTCAGCGCTTTATCATTTTATGAATCATGATGCATTCCCGATGCAGAAGATCCGGAGGCACCGGCCATTCTTCCGCTGGTTTCTCCCGGTTGTCCTGATTCTCATTATCGCTGCGTCTGCCGTATCCTATGTGCAGTTCAACTATCTTTTCCCGCCGGCCAAGCACATCGAAGCAGTCGTACACCGCCTGGGCGGAGACCTGGATACGGAAAACACACTGGAAGGAATGGATCTGGCAGTCGGGCTTGGCGCGCCGGCGCTTGAGACAGATATCCAGAGAACGGCAGACGGAGAATATGTCATTTTCCATGACGCAACGCTGAAGAGACTGTGCGGTATGCCTGACAGGATCGATGAAATGACCCTGAGCCAGATCCGTGCGGTTGCCCTGCCCGGTCCTGAATGGACAACGCGGCAAATCCCGCTGCTGTCTGAGGTGCTGGACAGAGCGAAAGGGCACGTCAGGCTGTATCTGGAGCTGAAAGGGGCAACCGCGGACGTTCAGATGGCAAGAGACGTCGCGCGCATGGTCCGCGAAAGGAACATGGAGCAGGATTGTGTGCTGATTTCCATGAACTATTCCCTGATCAACTATATCTCAAAGAGAATCCCGGATATCCCGTGCGGGTATCTGTACTTTTTCGCATACGGCTCCCCTTCGTCTTTGTCCGGAAACATTCTGCTTGCACAGTCCAACGCGATCAGCCAGCAGCGTATGAGGGCCATTCATTCCAAAGGGAAAAAGATGTACTGCTGGACGGTCAACAGCAAAAAAACCGCGCTGAACATGGTGCGGCAGCGCGTCGACGGCATCATCTCCGACCGGTACGACATCATTGCGTCCGTGCTGGATCATATGGAGTCCAGAACAGACTATGAGCGCATCATGGACGTCCTGCTGCGCTGAGAACTGCGGTCGTCTTCATAAGAAAAGACGTACGGAACATGCCGTACGTCTCATAAAAAACCTGTTCTGTCTGACCGCGGATTATCCAAGCAGCTTCGCGATCGTATTCACCGCTTCCTCTTCGTCTTCCCCATCCGCGTAAATCTTGATCTTGGGGGAATCCTGACTGGCAAGCACCATGACACCCATGATACTCTTCGCATTCACCCTTTTATCATTCACCTCAAAGGTAATCACACTCTTATATGCGCATGCTGTCTGAACGATATGAGGGATCATCTTGCCGATATTATCACTCTGTTTTCCACTGATACTCTGACT
>CAMIVF010000042.1 GCA_946401715.1 uncultured Clostridia bacterium
TCGTATCCGTCACACCATAGAACTGCTGGAACAGGTTGCCCATCATGATGGGCAGTCTGCCCAGAAGACGGCCGACGATAATCGTATCCGTCACACCATAGAACTGCTGGAACAGGTTGCCCATCATGATGGGCAGGGACATTCTGAGAATCGCGGAAAGCGGCTTCCCCTGTGTCAGATCATTTGTCATGAAAGGACCTCGATCAGCGCATCCACATCCGCGGATGTGGTGGCCCAGCTTGTGACGATGCGCATGATGACATGTGATTCGTCAATGTTCTCCCAGAAGCTCATGTCGACAGCCTCTGACAGATCTTCGGCCTGTTTCTTTGTCAGCGCGATGAAGATCTGGTTTGTCGGCGCGGAAAATGCAAGCGTATATCCTTTTTCGCCGAGGGCGCTGCGGATTCTGTCAGCCAGCGCGATCGCGTCTTCGCCGATGTGCAGATACAGATCATTGGTAAAGAGAGTATCAAACTGGAGCGCGGCGATTCTGCCCTTTGCGAGAAGTGCGCCGTGCTGCTTGATCATGGTAAACAGATGCGGTATGTAATCGTGCTGCGGAATGACCAGTGCCTCGCCGAACAGGGCGCCGCATTTCGTGCCGCCGATGTAGAAGGCATCGCACAGAGCGGCGATGTCAGCGAGTGTGACATCATTCTCCGGACAGGCCAGCGCATAGGCAAGCCTCGCCCCGTCCAGATAAAGCGCAATGTGGTTGCTGCGGCAGACGCTGCTGAGCAGCTTCAGCTCTTCGAGGGAATACAGGGTTCCGAATTCGGTGGGATGGGAGATGTACACCATGCCCGGCATGACCATGTGCTCGTGATTTGCGTCCTGCCGGAAAGCCTGGACGCAGGCACTGACGGCGTCTGCGCTGATCTTCCCTGTCTGGTGCTCAAGTGCCAGAACCTTATGTCCCCCATACTCGATCGCTCCGGCTTCGTGCACGCTGATGTGCCCTGTTTCTGCCGCGATGACACCCTGGTACGGGCGCAGAAGAGAATCGATCACGACTGCGTTCGTCTGGGTTCCTCCGGCAAGGAAAAATACGTCCGCTTCGGGCGCAGCGCATGCTGCACGGATCTTTGCCCTGGCTGATTCGGAGTATTCGTCCAGACCGTAGCCGGCGGACTTTTCCAGATTTGTCTCCATCAGACGCTGCAGGATCGAAGGATGGGCTCCTTCCATATAGTCTGAGGCAAATGAGAGCCCGGGTTTTTTTGTATCTGCAAAGGACATGGTTTGCTCCTCCTGTGTTTTTTGCTTGTGATGCGCGATCGGCTGCATCTTTTTTGTTCCATCTGAGTCTACTTTGAGCCTGCAGTGAAGTCAAACGAATTCAGAGAAATCATCTGCATATTGTGCGGGAATGATATGCATATTTTGCGGAAATGATCTGCATACTGCACTCCACTGTCATTGTAGACATCTTTTCCAAATCAGGTAAAATATAAGCAGAATAGATTGACAGGTTTTTGGACTGGAGGAAAGAATGGGAACACCCAAAAAGCGAATCGGCTTTGTGGTTGGAAATTATCATACGGATCATCCAAGCCGTCTGGTTCATACGATATGGGAACTGCTGCGGGACGAAGATGTAGAGCTTCAGGTCTTTCTGGGGACAGAGAGCGCCAGCTTCATGAAGGATTTCGCCATGCGGTCCAACCAGTATGATTACCAGTATGCATCTCTGTGCGGATATACGGGGTATGAGGAACTGGATCTTCTGATTATCTCCGCCGGTACATTGTCCATCTACCAAAATCAGATTCCGCTGCAGGAGTTTCTGAAGCACACGGCGGATATTCCGAAGATCCTGATGGAAACGGACTATGAGAGTGGTAACGGGATCAGCATGATTGCAGACAATGCGCAGGGGATTGCCAGCTGCGTGGAGCATCTGATTACAGTGCATGGGATGACCCGGATCGGATTTATCACAGGTCCGGACAACAACAAGGACGCCGAGGAGCGGTTTGCCGGATACACGGATACACTCAAAAGGTATGGGATTGTTGTCCGCGAGGAATACGTGGTACACGGCGATTATTCTGAGCACGTTGATGAGAGAGTGGAAGAGCTGCTGGACCGTGCGCCGGATCTGGAAGCCATCGTCTCTTCCAATGATGAGATGACGGTGTCAGTCTACCGGGTGTGTCAGAAACGCGGCCTGACTGTGGGCAAGGATATTGCGGTAACCGGCTTTGACGATATGATGATGGCCAGGTATATGGATCCGCCGCTTACAACCGCGAAACAGGACTATGATGAATTCTCCCGTTCCGCGGTGGAATGTGCGCTGAAAATGCTCCGTGGGGAGAAGGTGCATTCGAAGCGGATTCCGACACCGTTTATCAGACGCTGCTCCTGCGGATGTGTGCAGGAAATCGTGCATCAGGAGTCTGATGACATACACGGTCAGGATGATCTGATCAGGAGCATGATGCGCAGCAGGGAGTACCAGCACAATTCGTGGATCGGTTCTTTGATGAATCGTGAAATGCTGCTGGAAGTCGGAGAACCGAAGAAGTTCTACGCGGCCATTGGCTCTATGATGGCATATCTTCAAACAACCAGTTCGTATCTGTGCCTGTTCGAGCATCCGGTTCGTGTAGAGCAGGGCAGGATCGCTGACTTCCCTGAGAAGATCTATGTGTGCATGCGTCAGGAAGGCCAGGATTATGCGGGCTATGACTGGGACGAGGCACCGGTTCTTTACCGGAACATCCACAATGACATGATGGAATTCAGGGCAGACGGCAGCTACATGACATTTCTGCTGTTTGACGAGTCTTATCAGTATGGTGTGCTGAATGCTGCGATCGAGCCGGAGAGGATCGATTTCTACTATATGCTGGCGCTGGATATCGGGACAAACCTGTGCTATATGGACCTGTGGGCACAGCAGAAGCAATACCGCGAGGAATTGGAGGCCATGGCGCAGACTGATGCCCTGACCGGGCTTCTCAACCGTGCCGGTGTGATCCAGGAGCGGGCACAGATGCTTGGGCGGAAGACGCGCAGAGCAGGTGTGATCATGGCGGATCTGGATCATTTGAAACAGATCAATGACCAGTTCGGACATCATGAAGGAGACTATGCGCTGATGGCGGTGGCGGATATCCTGCGGCAGGCGGAAGCAGGCAAAGAAGAGAGTCCGGCTCCGTCGTCAGAACAGGATCAGTCCCGGGCAGAAGAGAAGACAGGCAGCACGCGGCAGGACGGTCCAAAGCAGATTCTTGGCAGAATTGGCGGAGATGAGTTTATCATCTGCGGTGTCAATGTCACCAAAGAAGAATTGCTGGAATACATCGACCGGGTGTATGAGCTGTGTGACAGGTTCAATGAAGCGTCCAACAAGCCATATTATGTGGAGATCTCCGCCGGAATCGCGATGGGAAGTGTCAGAGAAGTGGAGGACTGGACGAACCTGTCGGACCGTGCCGATGCACAGCTGTATGAAGCGAAGAAAACGAGAAGAGAATTTGTGATCCGGCCACATAAGTGATATACTTTTCTGGTACATGTGAAGGCTAAGGCAGAATGATCTGCCGGCTTCATTGCAGACAGTGAATGTCAGGAGGAGAATCAATATGGAAATGATGGAGATGGTAGGTAAGGTTGTGACGGCGCTGAAGGGTGACAAGGATATGCTGTCGGCATTTCCGGCAGATCCGGTGAAGATTGTCACATCCATTCTTGGCGGGAATGTTGCAATGGACATGATTGCGAAGATTATTCCGGAAGTAGTCAAGCAGCTTGGTTCTCTGCTCAGCCCGGACGCTGTGAAGGGGATCATGGGAATCGTCGGCGGACTTGGCGGAGCAGCCGGAGCAGTCGATGCGGCGGCTGATAAGGTTAAGGATGCTGCACAGGATGCAGGAGGCGGAATCCTGGGTAAACTGAAAAGCCTGTTTTGATCGATAAGAATACTGATCTATGAAAAAAGGTGTATTTCCACTGATCCTGTCGTTTGTGCTCGGGATTACGTTCATACTTTTTTATCTGCTTGCGTATTCCCGTTCGTCTTCGTCCTTTTTTGATACGAGGCCGTTCGAGTTTCTGAGCCATACGTTGATTCTTCCGGACCTGCGGCGGGTGATGCCGGGCTATTTTCTGACAGCCCTTCTGGCCTTGCTTATGAATCTGCTGGCCTTGATTGTAGCTGCTCCTTCCTTTGCGGTTGGAGCGGCTGTTCTGTATGCGGTTTCGGTCGGATTAAATCCGGATCTTTATCCTTATGTCACGCTGGAATTTCTTCTTTGCCTGTTTGCCGCAGCGAGACTGCGCAGCCCGGCGGAGGAAGAATCACAGGCTGATCTGGCGGATCAGCTGTCTGGGATGAATAAGGCCGGCTCTGACGATACGGCATATGTGCATCATTATGCGGACGGTTCTGCAGCCTCTGCCAATGTGCAGAAGAGCAGCAGGGCTTACCGGTCAAAGAGCGATGCTGCGGCCAGGGAGATGGAGGCGCAGAAGAAGGCTGCTGCGAAAGCAATGCGTGTGCAGGGAAGTTCCGCGGCGGCCGCCAATGTGCAGACCAGCTATGAAGCGCTGAGAGCACAGGAGGCTAGAGAGTCTCATCTGGCCAGAAGCGGGCCGAGGGTTTATGCGATCATAGCCACTGTCGTGATCCTTTCCATGGCAATCACCACATTGGCGTCATTTATGAGCTTCAGACGGGACCGGCACAGGAACGTCACGCGGGAGACTGCTGCTCTTACAACGACGACGGGCAATACTGCTTCTGCCGGTTCTGATACATCGAAACCGCTCGATCTGACCGGTGACTGGCGCACGGATCCGGGACAGACTTCAGGTACCCGGATGGCAGCCAGGATTTCGGAGGACAAGATCTCGATCTACTGGCTCAATGAAGACGGTTCTGCGTCCTTGTACTGGGCCGGGGAATATCAGGCACCGACATCGTCCGCGGAATCCTATTCATGGCTCTCGATGATGGATATACAGGATATCGCATTGAGTCCGTTTGCTTCGAAAGAGAGAATGAAGTCTTTTACCTATGATAAAGGTACGCTGAGCTTTCCCATGACAACCATGGGACTGAAGCTGACGATCCGGATGCACAGAAGCGAAGAAAGACTGCCGATCGAAGAGTAACCGAATGATGGGTTGAAAAAAAAGAAAAGAACCGATACAATGAATTAGCCCTTTGGCAAAAAGGGTCGTATTATTAAGCAGACCGGATAAAAAAACCGGTGACAACCACATTAATAAGGGTCATGAAACACTATGATCTCCGGACAGTGATCCGGGCAAGAAAGGAGAATGCATTATGGCTGACGAGAAGAAAGTGATCATCGACGGACAGGAACTTGAGGATGTGAATGGTGGATACGGCGGAGCCGGATTTTACATGACAGTTGGCGACTGCAATGGCGGATATCTCGCACTGAGACCTCAGCCGGTTTGGGATCAGTATCATGAGATCGCAAAGCTGTGGCCGGGATATCAGGTTTACACCTATGGCGCAACCACCAGCGGCACCGGCCTGAACGGTATCCCCTGCTCCTACACCTATGTATCCTGGAACGGCAATTGGGGCTGGGCAAACAGTTCATTCCTGAGGAGATAACCGATCGGTTATCAAAACCGTACCGCGTATAAACCGGTCAAGGTTTCGCAGGCGGGCATCAGATGAATAAAAGAATCAGATCCGGCGGTCATCGTGGTATGGCCGCCGGATTTTTATATGTCTGAAACACAGCTTTCGTGTGACCATTGCATAGCTTTTGCACAATTGCAGTTGTGTTGCGGATTCTCCTTCTGCACGCTATACTGAACTGGAGATATTTGTATAAAACAGTACTCCATGGAGGTATCTGCATGTTTGTTGAAGATGGAAAAATGTCATATAAAAAGAAATACTCATCCTGTCTCTTATGTCATGACGCCCCATGTTCCAGGGTCTGCAGCAAGGTGGATCCTGCAAGAATACTCAGGGCGCTGAGGTTTGAGAACATAGAAGCCGCGATACACCAGATTCCGGACGATTTTGACCGGTCGTGGGTGGAGGAGGCCGAACGGGTATGTCCTGCCGACGTGAAAATCGGAGATATCCTGGAAGACCTGAAGGACAGAAGCAAGCTGGAAGAGTATCCGGACATGGATCAGATCGATCTGTCCTGTGATATCTGCGGCGTAAAGCTTGAGAATCCATTTCTCCTGTCTTCCTCTGTTGTGGCAAGCAATTATGAGATGTGCGCGCGCGCATTTGATATGGGATGGGCAGGTGCTTCTTTTAAGACCATCTCGCTGATGGAGATGCATGAGGCTTCTCCCAGATTCTCAGCGGTGAGAAGTCCTCAGGGCGCGTGGTACGGTTTCAAGAATATTGAACAGCTCTCGGACCACAGCGTCGAGGAGAACATGGAATGTTTCCGGAAACTGAAGGAAAAGTATCCGACGAAGGTGATTATCGCTTCGATCATGGGACGGAACGAGGAAGAGTGGGAGTATCTCGCGCGGAAAGTGACCGAGGCAGGCGCTGATGTGATTGAGTGCAATTTCTCCTGCCCGAACATGGAAGAGCGTGGAACCGGCTCCGACATGGGCCAGGTTCCCGAGATTGTCAGACAGTACACCATAGCAACCAGGCGGGGTTCGCATCTTCCCATCCTTGCGAAGATGACGCCGAACATTACGGATATCACGGTTCCCGCGCTGGCTGCAATAGAAGGCGGTGCGGACGGGATTGCCGCCATCAATACCATCAAGTCCATTACCGGCGTCAACCTGGAAACGCTGGTCGCGTATCCTTCGGTCCATGGCCGCTCGATGATCGGCGGCTACTCGGGCAGGGCTGTGAAGCCGATCGGGCTTCGGATGATCTCACAGCTCGCGACCTGTCCCGGACTGGAAGGAAAGCACATCAGCGGAATGGGCGGCATCGTAACCTGGCGGGACGCAGCGGAATACCTGCTGCTTGGAGCGGGCAGCCTCCAGATCACAACGGCTGTCATGGAATACGGTTACCGGATCATCGACGATCTGATCTCCGGGCTGAAGATCTATCTGTCGCTGCGCAGCCATCATTCCGTCGGGGAGATCATCGGAGAAGGCCTGGACGCTCTCGTGGAAAATGACATGCTGGAGCGTGACACCATTGTATTTCCCTCCTTCAATAAGGACAGGTGCGTCGGCTGCGGCCGCTGTTATATCAGCTGCCGTGACGGAGGACACCAGGCAATCGGATTTGATGAGGAGACAAGGAAGCCGGTCCTGCATGGTTCCAGATGTGTCGGCTGCCAGCTGTGCTCGCTGGTATGCCCGTCCGGGGCAATCCGGCCGTCAAAGCGGATCACCAGGCGGGCGAAGAGCAAAGAGTGACAGGGCTGTTCATGGATCAATGCGGGGACAGTCCCTGAGACGAGGCGGGGCTGCGCTTTATGACAGCATGTACAGGCAGAAACAGGATGGAGATCCGACATGAGCAGAACAATTTTGATTACAAATGACGACGGGATCCATGCAGACGGGATGCTGCGGCTGGCCAGGGCTGCGGTCAGATTCGGCGATGTCTGGCTGATCGCACCGCGCAGGCAGAGGAGTGCTGCGTCCCACACCATTACGCTGCACAAACCATTGGATATCATGCCATTCCCTTATCCGGCCGAAGGTGTCCGCGCCTATACCTGCAGCGGAACACCGGTCGACTGTGTCCGGCTGGGGGTTAAAAAGATCATGCCCTGTCCGCCTGACGTTGTCCTGTCGGGGATCAACTACGGCTTTAACGCGGCGACCGATATCCAGTATTCCGCAACAGCCGGAGCGGCATTTGAAGCCTCCTTTCTGGGGATCAGGAGCATCGCGCTTTCCGAGTATAACTGCCCCTGCCACGAGGTGACAGACCATTATCTGGACGAGATTCTGGAGGAACTGATCGACCAGGATCCCGGGCCGGACCGGATCTGGAATGTGAATTTCCCCGGCTGCCCGCTTTCAGAGTGCACCGGTATTCTGCGGGACAGAGTCATGTCTCATGACATCGTTTATGAAGACAGCTATGAGCCTGTTGAGGTGCTGAACGAAATAGGCGTGCGCTATGTGGTGCGGGGAACGCTTCTGAATAAAGCGGAGAAAGGAACCGACTTCGATGCACTGCTCCAAAAAGCAGTATCGGTCGGAAAAGTGACGAATATCTGCTGAGGATTGAGAGGGACTGAACGATGCAGTACAGAAATGATCGATATGGAAACAAGCTGTCATGTCTTGGATTCGGGTGCATGCGCTTTCCGCGCGTGAACGGCAGGATCGACAAGGCTGAGACAGAGAAGCTGCTGCTGAGAGCTTACGAGGCCGGGGTGAATTACTTCGATACCGCCTATATCTATCCGGGCAGTGAGGAAACGATCGGCGAGATCTTCGAGAAAAACCAGATCAGGGAGAAGGTCCATATTGCGACAAAGCTGCCGCACTATATGATCCGGACGAGGGAAGCCCTGGACAAGTATTTCAATGAGCATCTGCGCAGGCTGAGGACGAATTACATCGATTATTATCTGATGCATATGCTCAATGACATCGGCACGTGGGAGAAGCTGAAGAATCTTGGAATCGAGGCCTGGATAGAAGAGAAGAAGGCGTCCGGGCAGATCCGCCAGGTCGGATTCTCCTACCACGGAAACAGTGAGATGTTCTGCAGGATCCTGGACGCGTATGACTGGGACTTCTGCCAGATTCAGTACAATTACATGGACGTGCACACACAGGCCGGCGTCGAAGGCCTTCAGTATGCGCACAGCAAGGGGATCCCTGTAGTCATCATGGAACCGCTTCGGGGCGGCAAGCTGGTCAACAAGCTGCCGAAGGACGCGGTCTCGGTTTTCCGCAATCACAGCGCACGTCACAGCCCGGCACAGTGGGGCTTCCTGTGGCTGTGGGATCAGAAGGAGGTCACGGTTGTTCTGTCCGGCATGAACAGTATGGACATGCTGAATGAAAACATCCGGACAGCGTCACATGCACGGGCCGGCATCCTCGCGAAGGAAGACCATGAAATGCTGGACCAGGTCGCATCGATCATCAACGCGAAGATGAAGGTCGGCTGCACCGGGTGCCGCTACTGCATGCCCTGTCCGCAGGGAGTCGACATCCCGGGCACATTTTCAGCGTACAACCGCTGCTTCAGCGAGGGAAAGTCCGCGGGAAGGCATGAATACCTGATGACGACCGCGATGCGCAAGACCAGCGCCTCCGCGTCCCAGTGCGTGGAGTGCGGAAAGTGCGAGCGCCACTGTCCGCAGCATATTTCGATCCGGCAGGAGCTGAAGAATGCACGCAAGGTGCTGGAGACACCGGTGTACAAGGTGGCAAAGACAGGCGTGAAGCTGCTGCATATTTACGGATAAAAAGGCGGCTGAAAGCCGCCTGCACCTGGCGATACGCTGTGTGCCTGCAAGTTTGCGCAAAGGCGCAGGCGGCGATGCCGAGAGGAAACTTGCTGTCAGCGGATCCTTATCTCAGTTCCCAGAAAGCAACGGCGCTGGCGGCGGCAACGTTCAGAGAATCGACCCCTTCCCGCATCGGAATGCGGACAACCACATCACAGGCTTGAATGGTCTCCTCAGGGAGACCATTTCCTTCGTTCCCGAGGAAGATGGCAAGGTTCCGGGCACTCTTCAGGGAAGGGTCCAGGATACTGACGGAGTCGTCTGACAGCGCCATCGCTGCGGTCTGAAAGCCTTGCATGCGCAGCATGTCGGCAATCTTTTCGCCGGGCAGGCCGGTCATCATCCAGGGAACCTGAAAGACGCACCCCATACTGACGCGCAGGCATCTGCGCGAGAGCGGATCACAGCAGCCCTTTGAGAGCATGATGGAACTGATTCCAAGCGCTGCGGCATTGCGGAAGATGGAGCCGATGTTTGCCGGATTGCCGACCTCCACCAGGACAGCGGTGCGGCGCCGGAAAGCAGACGAGGCATCGGAATCCCTTTCTGCATCGGAACCATGTTTGGAGATACCGGAACAGGAACTTCCCGGAATGGTGTGCATCGGTTCCGGCCGGCAGCTTTCCTTCCGGCAAAAGAGTGCCAGGACACCGCGCGTCATCGGGTATCCGGAGATTCTGAGATATTCTTTGGAAGGAGCATGGTAAGCCGGTACATCAGGGAAGCGGGACAGAAGCTCCTGCGCTTCCCGGTTGAGCTGGGCATCTTCAATCAACATGGCGGTAAGCCTGTAACCTGCCTGCACGGCGCGCAGCGTTACCTTTGCGCTTTCCGCGATGAACAGTCCGGGTTCCGGCTCATAGTATCGGGCCAGGACAGATTCCTTCTCGGAGTTGAAGAGTGTCAGCAGCTCTTCGGAAGCTTCGGTATAAGGTATCAGCGGCATGATGGAATCCTCCCTGTGTCAATAGAGGAGCGGTAACGCAACTCTTCAATTCCCCTGTTTTACCATAAGGAATCACCGTCTGCATACTTCTTTTTTCGATGATCAGTCAGAAAATGGCGTGTTTTAGAATTCTCACTATTTGACGATTGTGATATAATCGTCTGGTAAGTAACAGAATTGAGGAGGAAAGTGAAGTTATGGAATACGAATATCAAGACACAAAAAAAGGTCATCCCGGTCTTGCGCTGCTCCTGGGAATTTTTGCGATACTGATCGCATTCTTCGTCGGCGGAGTCTTCGGACTGCTCGGCATCGTTCCGGCTGCCATTCTGGCAGTGATCGCGATCGTTCTTGGCGCTGGTGCTGTGCGTGCAGCAGGACGTGGCAAGGGCGCGATCGTTACCGGCGTGATCGCAATCCTCATCAGCCTGATGATGCTTGCTATGACCTTTGGCCTGAAGATGCTGCTGGAGTCTGACGAAGTCAAGCAGACCTCACCGACATTTGCGAAGTACGCGGGTGAAAGCTGGAAGGGAATCGGCGGCGTGATCTTTGCCATGAGCAAGAACGGAGCCGATATGGAAAAGATCCAGGCTGAGTTCGATGCTTACAACAACAGGAATAATCCGTCAGCACAGACAGCCGCGCCGGCAACAGAGGCGGCAAATTAAAACCATTCAGAGATTGAGTATTACAGGACGTCCCTTCTGAGGACGTCCTGTATCACTATCAAGGTGCTGACCCCGGGAAAGGATCTGATCATGAATTATGAAGACTTCACAATACAGGCAAAAGATGGCTATCATCTGAGTGCCAGGCTCTTCGACTGCGCGCAGCCGAAAGCAGTGGTAAAGATCATCCATGGGATGGAGGAGCACAAGGAAAGGTACGATGACTTTGCCTCCTTTCTGCAGAAGAACAGTTACGCTGTCCTTTCCGCCGACCTGCGCGGCCACGGGAAAAATGCACCGCTCCTTAGCCATATCGCGGACAAGGGCGGGGACCGTCTTCTCGAGGAGGATGAGAAAACGCTTGCCGCGTGGCTGAAAGCACGTTATCCGGATACACGCCGGTATCTGTTTGCCCACTCGATGGGAACAATCATTGCCAGGAAGCTGATGCAGGAAAACAGCAGGCTGTACGACAAGGTGGTCCTGTCCGGTTATCCGGTTCCGCAGAAGGTGGCTTCCGCAGGAATCCTTCTGAGCAACCTGACCGCACTGGCCAAGGGCAATAAGAAGGCGCATTCTCCCATGGTAACCAACCTTGCGATGGGAGGATTCTCTAAGGCAGTCAAGAACGCGAAGACACCGCTCGACTGGCTTTCTTACAACGAAGAGAACGTGAAGAATTACCAGGAGAATCCTTTGTGCGGGGTCGACTTTACGCTTGGCAGCTTCGAGACCCTGTTCCGGCTGGTAAGGGATATCGCGAACACCAAGCTCTATCACAACGTCCGTGAAGACCTTCCGATCCTTCTGATCTCCGGAGAAGACGATCCATGCACTGGCGGAGAAAAGGGGAGAAGAACCTCTTTGAATGTGCTCAGCGCAGCCGGGTTCCGGAACCTGAAGGTTGAGACACTGGATCATATGCGCCATGAGATTCTCAAAGAGGACGGGCACGAGATAGTGTATGAGAAGGTGCTGGGTTTCCTGAAGGAAGAAGACAGGGAGCCGTGATTGAATGAAAAAGCCAGTAAAGACAAGAAAACCGCGGTATGGTCCCGGATAGAGTGATATGCCACTCCAGAGACTGTACCGCGGTTTCGGTTACATTTCTTAACTCAAAAGCGCAATAAGGGTGAATGCTGACAGATCCCGGAATATGTTCAGATAAATCCTCCTGATTACATTGACATACCCCCGCAGGAATGCTAAAGTGAATTATCTTAATTAAACATGTTTACTAAGTGATCTGGTATCATTTCTGACATTTAGCATCTTGGTGCAGATCAGCCTTGAAAACAAAAAGAGTGAGAGGAGGATTTTTCATTATGGACGGCAAAATGATTCAGCAGCTGATGACATCTCCCGGGGAAATCACTTTCCGGGAAGTGGAGATTCCGAAGACAGGTCCGGA
>CAMIVF010000043.1 GCA_946401715.1 uncultured Clostridia bacterium
TCATTTACATTCAGAATGAGAACTTTCCGTCAAACCACTGATCCAGCTCGTCGATCTTCACGCGGACCTGCTCCATGGAATCACGCTCACGGATCGTCACACAGCCGTCTGTCTCCGAATCGAAATCGTAGGTCACGCAGAACGGCGTGCCGATCTCGTCCTCTCTTCTGTAGCGCTTGCCGATCGCCCCTCTGTCGTCGAACTCGCAGTTGTACTTCTTCGACAGGTCTTCCCAGATCTTCATGGAAGCGTCCGACAGCTTCTTGCTCAGCGGAAGAACGCTGATCTTCACCGGCGCCAGAGCCGGATGGAACCGCAGGACCGTACGGACATCATTCTTCGCTTCGTCCAGGACTTCTTCGTCGTACGCCGCGCACAGGAAGGCAAGGACGACTCTGTCCGCGCCAAGCGACGGCTCGATGACATACGGCACATACTTCTCGTTCGTCGTATCGTCAAAGTAGCTCATATCCTGCCCGGAGGTATTCTGATGCTGTGTCAGGTCATAATCGGTCCGGTCTGCAATGCCCCACAGTTCGCCCCAGCCGAACGGGAACAGGAACTCGATGTCGGTCGTTCCCTTCGAGTAAAATGCAAGCTCGGCAGGATCGTGGTCACGCAGTCTCAGTTCTTCGTCCTTGATGCCCAGTGACTTGAGCCAGTCCCTGCAGAAGCCTCTCCAGTACTCAAACCACTCCAGGTCCGTTCCCGGCCTGCAGAAGAATTCCAGTTCCATCTGCTCAAACTCACGCGTGCGGAACGTAAAGTTGCCGGGCGTAATCTCATTGCGGAACGACTTTCCGATCTGGCCGATGCCGAACGGAATCTTCTTTCTGGAAGTTCTCTGCACGTTCTTAAAGTTGACGAAGATACCCTGTGCGGTCTCCGGGCGCAGATACACCGTGTTCTTCGCGTCCTCGGTAACGCCCTGGAAGGTCTTGAACATCAGGTTAAACTGACGGATGTCGGTAAAATTGTGCTTTCCGCAGGTCGGGCAGGGAATCTGGTTGTCATCGACAAAGCCCTTCATCTCTTCATGGCTCATCGCGTCAACGCTCTTGCCCAGATCGATTCCTTTCGACTTGCAGTAGTTCTCGATCAGCTGGTCGGCACGGAATCTTTCATGGCACTCCTTGCAGTCCATCAGCGGATCAGAGAAGCCTCCGATATGGCCGGACGCCACCCAGGTCTGGCTGTTCATGAGAATCGCGCAGTCAACGCCGACATTGTACGGACTCTCCTGCACGAACTTCTGCCACCAGGCCTTCTTGACGTTGTTCTTCAGTTCAACGCCGAGATTGCCGTAATCCCAGGTGTTCGCCAGTCCGCCGTAGATCTCGCTGCCCGGATACACGAATCCTCTGTTCTTGGCCAGTGCTACGATCTTCTCCATCGTCTTTTCCATGATGCATCTACTCCTTTATCTTTGCTTTATTCTGACTGCAGCGAGAATCCCTCCTGGTCCTTCTCATAGATCACATACAGAAGCGAGGAGCCATCCTCCTCCGCAGTGTCCGCCTCTTTCGCCACATGGCTGTTGACAGGCCGGGCGCCCTTGCTCACATACCGGATCTCTCCGGGTACCTGCACGACATGGGTTCCGTCTGAGATCACCACACTGTACTCCTTGTGGCTCAGCGGTTCGGCAGCGTCCATCGCTTCGCCGTGCAGCTGGTCCTTTTCCACTGCATAGAAGGAGCCTTCAAACAGGAAACCCTCCATCTGCGCGTCCAGCATGGAACCGCAGTAAAACTGCGTGTTATTGTACGCGGCAAAGTCTTCCCCTGTCCGGTAATCAATCACGACCTTTACCT
The DNA here is from genome assembly GCA_946401715.1 of uncultured Clostridia bacterium. GTDB lineage: Bacteria > Bacillota > Clostridia > Lachnospirales > Lachnospiraceae > Porcincola. The sequence continues at coordinate 1,815 of CAMIVF010000043.1, forward strand.
TGCCTTCCGCATCGCTGTAGGACGTCACCTGAATGGATCCGTCCCCATGAGACGCGTTGTACTCATTCATGGACCGCGCGATCATGTCCTGGAGTTCATTGCCCTGATACCAGGCCTGGTCCAGCGTGTCAAAGATCGTTTCTGTCAAAGACCCGTCCGCATGAACCTGGATGCTGGTGGTATCGGGTGCCCACGCCTTCCAGTCATCCGCACCGATGATCCTGTCGAGCATACTGCAGCCGGAGAGATAACAGACGCAGACAATCATTGCGGCAAATGCACCGATTCTCGCAATTTTCATATGGCGCGGCTGCCCTCCTCCCCTGAGTAATCAAGCTATTATAACTTGAGAATGGGCTGTTTTCAATCGTTAGTTGCGCTTACTGCACCAGTTCTTCCAGAACAGCCAGACTGTGGAAAGTCCGGTCGATGAATCTGGCGCGCAGCCGGTCCTGGTACGCGCGGATCCGGGACATGACCTCCGTTGTCACTTCAAAGGAGAACAGCCTGTTCAAAGGCGCTGTGATCATATGATAGAATGCCTGGCGGACCGGAAGAGGCAGGCTTTCGTCCTGCGTCATGTCCACGGGAAACTCGCCGCTTAGCACCATGAGGCGCACTTCAAACGCATAGCGCACGCGTTCGTTCGGGATCGCATCCATCCCAAGCGCAAGCAAAGAGACATACAGAAGGTTCAGGGTATCGCCCGCTTCCAGGTTTTCCCGGGTATAATAATCCGCGAATTCCATGAAATACGCGCCGAAGCATGCCCCGATATAATCGGTTTTCAGCGCCTGAAAGTATTCGCTGATCTGCGCGCTGACACAGGTATAGGCGGTGCGTCCTTCGTACAGGCGGAACGTTCCGAACGCAAAAGGAACCGTCGCCGCAGACAGAGCGCTTCCCATCCTGCGCGCGCCCCTGGCAAACGCGGTGATCTTCCCTCTTTCCTGCGTCAGCAGTAAGATCCGTCTGTCATATTCCCCTGCAGGGGAAGCCTTCAGCACCATCCCCTGCAGCTCTATGCCGCCTGTGCTCACGTGCTGCTCCTCTTATCCAACCATGTCTGATCCCTGATTCAGTTTCTCTGAAAGGAACTGTTTCTCATCGGCGCAGCGCCTTCACGCGCTCAGCGCGTCGTTTTTCTGCCCTGTTTTGTTTCATATCCCAGGCTTTTGAGAATTCCCACGTTGTCCCGCCAGTCCTTGCGCACCTTTACGAAGACCTTGAGGTTGACGTGCTGCCCGGCCATCTCCTCGATCGCGAGCCTGGCCTGTGTCGCGATTCTCTTCAGCATGCTGCCGCCTTTGCCGATAATGATCCCCTTGTGGGAATCCTTCTCTGTGATGATCACCGCCTCGATGTCCCAGATCATGTCATTTGTCTTCCGCTCCCTTTCTTTCATGGAAAGGATCTCGACGGCAATCCCGTGGGGCACCTCCTCCTTCAGGCAGCGGAGCGCCTTTTCCCGGATGATCTCCGCCGCGAGGCTGCGCATCGTCTGGTCGGTGACGGTCTCTTCGTCATAGTACATGGGGCCTTCCGGAAGGCGCGCAAAGACAGCCTCCAGCACACTGTCGATATTCACACTGCGCAGCGCGCTTACCGGAATGATCTCGTCAAACGGATAGAGCGCGCGGTACCGTTCCATATACTGCGGTACATCCTTCTTCTCCACGGTGTCGATCTTGTTCATGACAAGAATCACCGGCTTCTTCTGCAGCTTCAGCTGCGAAGCGATGTACTTCTCTCCTGCCCCGCTGAAATTCGAAGGCTCCACCAGCCACAGGATCACGTCCGCCTGGGAAAGGGTCTCCAGCGCGACATCATCCATGTATTCCCCCAGCCTGCTTTCCGCCTTGTGGATCCCCGGCGTATCAAGGAATATGATCTGCCCCTCCGGACAGGTATAGACCGTCCGGATCTGGCTGCGTGTCGTCTGGGGCTTTGCGCTCGTAATCGCGATCTTCTGTCCGACCAGATGATTCATGAGGGTGGACTTGCCGACATTCGGCCGGCCGACAATCGCGGCAAAACCGGAACGAAACTCATCTTTTTTCATAGTCTTTCCTCTCACACCGCACCGATTCCGTCAAACAGCGCTGCGTCTGCACCGATCTTCTCCTCATTGCCGACCACGCATACCGCACCCTTTTGCAGAATCGTTTCGATATAAACCGCCAGAGCGCGGATGTCCTCCACACTGCACGAAAGAATCTCGTCCCGCGTTTTCTGGATTTTCTCCAGTGTGCTGCCGGTCAGCCACGCATGCATGGACCGCAGGCCGGCGCTCCTGGGCGTCAGCGGCGTATCCGCACCGGAGATGGTCCCGATCACATACTTGGTCATATCCCGCTCGTCACAGTCAAACTCCTTCAGGAATTCCGTAATGCCGCGATAGATCTCCAGTGTGTTTTTCAGGTGCGGGTCCCGGTAGGAATAGAACGCGGAGGATCCGTTTTTGTTAAATGTCGCCCCGCAGCCATAGGCCCCGCCGATCACGCGTACATTGGTCCACAGATATTCATAATTCAGAATCACCTTCAGCACGTTGAGCGCACCGGTAAAGGGAAGGCCGGCGTCACGGTAGTTTCCTGCCTGTGCAACATACTGCACCTTTGCCGGTGTCTGGAATCCCTCCTTCTTCAGCTGCAGGGAAAGACCGGTGATGTCTTTGATGGATCCGCCCTCTTCGCATACGCCGCCTGAGAGCTTCTCCCTGATCAGGACTGCCTGATCCAGGATCCGTCCACACTCCTTCGCGTCTCCGGTGAAACTGACCAGGAAACCATCGCTTCGAAGGATGGAGGCCAGAATCCGCTTCAGCTTTCCGGTCAGCTCCTCCTTGAGGCTGTCAAAGTTTTCTTCATATCTTTTCACTTCCTGATAGAAAGCCAGTCCTGCCGTCGCGTCAGAGAAGCACATATCCGCGCTGAATCCTGCCATCGCCCTTGTCACAGCAGTCATATGTCCCGCCGACGTCAGCTTCGCGTACAGGCGGCTCTTCACTTTCTGCAGGATTTCCTTCAGCCGCTTCCCGTCATCAAGCCGGGAGGAGAACAGAATCTCCGAGGCAATCTCCATGGAAAATGCGATTTCCCCCGGGAGGGTGGCGATGTCGATGTTGAAGACCGCCTTCAGGCGGGAAGCGTCATCCGGATCCGCGATCACGCCCAGCCCTGTGGACACGCCTCCCGTCCTGCGCCCGATCTCATTGGCCAGCTCTTCATAGGTATAGTGTTCTGTCGACACCATGCCGAGGACGCTGCGCAGAATCCCCAGGCAGGACAGGTCCTCCTGCGCCAGGGAGGATACGTCAAACAGAAGCGATATGTACGCAATCCCGTTGGTCTGCTCCGCATGGTGGACCAGCTTCACGCCATCCTTCACAGATACCTCGTTGTGGAAAGGCAGTGCCTCTTTGCGCAGGTCCTTCCGGGACAGCATCGGGATGGCCTCCAGCTCCTCCTTCGTGGAAGCGGCTTCCTGGAATGCGCGCAGCGCCCTGGTGTCCTCGATCAGCTTGTCAACCTGCTCCCCGGTGAGCGTGCTCTTCCATTCCTGCAGCCTTTTCGCGATCTTCGCTTCCGCCTCCTGGGCCAGTCCCTTCTTCGGTGTCAGCGTCACGAAGGAGGCATGCGGGTTTTCAAGAATATAAGTCCTGATCAGGCTTTCATAATACCCGGTCCCGATCTGTTCTCTCAGGAACTGATAGTCCGCAAGCTGCAGCAGATAGTCAAACGGCTGATCGTCCCGGTACAGCCAGCTGTCAAAGCAGTCGATCGAATAGATCAGTCCCTTCGGGTATCCGCCGAAGTCCGCTTCGCGGTACTTGAATTCCATCGTGTTGATGGCGGCTTCCAGCGCTTTTCCATTCAGGCCTTCCTCACACAGCTTCTGAAGGCAGGTGCGGATAATCTCACGGAATCTGTACGCATCCTTTTCATTTGCCCCCTTCGCAATGATGGAGAAAACCGGCTGCCGGATCCCGGAGTCATAAGACCCATAGACATCCTTTCCGATTCCCGCGTCAAGAAGCGCCATCTTCAGAGGCGCCCCGGGGCTGTCCAGGAGCGCGTAATCAAGTACGGCAAACGAATTGGCAAGCCTGGTGTCACTGCTCTGGCCACAGACAGCATTCCAGGAAAGGTACGTGTTGTCCTCCAGCGGATCACTCTCCCCGATCGGATACGGGGCACGGATCTCCACGGGCTTGTCAAAGCATTCCTGATATCCCACCAGCGAATAGGCCGGCCCGTTCTCTCCCATCTCCGAAGCCTGATCAAATTCACTCAGGTAAGCCCTGTCCAGATATTCCAGACGCTCGGCAAAATCCATCTTTCCGTACAGATAGAGGTAGGCGTTGGACGGATTGTAATACTTCCGGTGAAACTCCAGAAACTCCTCGTACGTCAGATCCGGAATGTGCTGCGGATCGCCGCCGGATTCCACGCCGTATGTTGTATCCGGGAACAGTGAGTTCATGATCCGGCGTTCCAGCACGTCGTCCGGCGAAGAAAATGCGCCCTTCATCTCATTATAGACAACGCCGTTGATCACAACCGGATCTTCCGGATCTTCGATCTGATAACTCCAGCCCTCCTGGCGGAAGATCTTTTCATTGCGGTAAATGTTCGGGTGGAACACGGCATCCAGATAGACATCCATCAGATTCCGGAAATCCTGGTCGTTGCAGCTTGCCACAGGGAACATCGTCTTGTCCGGATAGGTCATGGCATTCAGGAAAGTATTCATGGATCCCTTGACCAGTTCGACAAAAGGATCCTTGGACGGATACTTTGCAGAGCCGCACAGGACCGTATGCTCGATGATATGCGGAACGCCGGTTGAGTTTTCCGGCGTCGTGCGGAACGCGATATTGAAAACCTTGTTGTCGTCTTCATTTTCAATCAGCATCACACGTGCACCGGTCTTGTTGTGCCGAAGCAGCCAGCCCACGGAACCGATGTCCGTAAGGTCTTTCTTCATGACGAGTGTGTATGCAGTCAGTTTTTTCAGATCCATAAATTCTCCTTTATACAGATTGATACAGTTGATAACGGATTCCGGTCACAACCACTTTTCCTGGCCCGTCCGGATCAGCGTCTCCGGCGTCCTCCTGACGCTTTCTTACGCGCCTTCACCAGGCACAGGATTCCTCCGGCGAGGACGATCACAAAGATGCCGACCGCACACTGGAAGAAAAAGCCATCCGGCAGGATCAGGATAATGGGATCCGTTCGTGGATCAAACAGCCAGTAATCATTCCGGAACAGAATGGTATGGAATGTCACGAACAGCGTATCCCAGGAAAAGAAAGCCAGCAGTCCCAGGACAATGGGGATCGTGATCGTCAGGATGCCGGCGATGCGCAGGCATCGTTTCGTATGTTTCCGGCGCAGCGCTCCGGCCAGAGTCAGGACACCGGATACCAGGCACAGAATCTGCACCGTATCAAAGATCCTCTTGCAGTCCGCAAAGTGAATCCGTCCATGCCCGCTCATGGCAAGATCCGGCAGGACCAGGTCCCCCCGGTTCCAGAAAAACAGATAATCGCAGACAGCATCATAGTTTCTCCGTACAGCCGAAGGTTCCAGCCCGGAAGCCTTGTCCAGATGAAGAATACTGATATCCAGATAATAGAGCGGCCTGAAATACAGGATGATCACCACCGCCGCACTGATGATAAACAGCGCAATCGCGAGCGCTCTGAAAAGATCCCCCCACGGGGAAACGCCGACTTGTCTGCGGGCCATAATAGATACTCCTTTTTCCGTATGCGGAATATTATAACATACTGCCCTCTTTTTTTCCGGGCAAAATGCACATACGAACCGGACAGAAGGGATTCTCCTCCTGTCCGGTCTGCATGCTGTTTCACGGATTCCTTTTCTTCTTACCCGGCGGCCCGGTTTTCTGCCTGCTCTGCAGTCTGGTTCCCTGCCTGCTCCGTGGTCTGGTTTCCTGCCTGTTCTGCAGCCTGGCTTCCCGCCTGCTCCGCAGTCTGGTTTCCTGTCTGCTCCGAGGCCTGTTCCGTGGTCTTCTCCTCTGCCTTTTCTGTGGTCTTCTCCTCTGTCTTCTCTCTTACCTTCCCCTTCACCGTGATGATGACTTTATAGCGGCCCTTCTTGTACTTTCCGGTGACAACAGCCTTTCCCGGTTTCAGCGCCCGCAGTTTTCCGCTCTTTTTCGAGATCTTCACAACGGTTCTGTCTGACGAAGTCCACCTGACCTTCTTAACCTTTTTCTTTCCGATTCTGACGCTGAGCTTTCCGGTATTGCCTACTTTGAGCGTGAGCCTGTTCTTCTTAACCTTCTTCGCGCTCACCGGCACAGCGATTGCAAGTATCAGCGCGGCGGTCAGAAGAACCGCCAGCAGTCTTGTCACTCTGCGTATTTTGTTCATGTCCCTTCCCCTGTCATTATCCCATTCATGATCCATATCATCTGTATTCGATTATGGTGTTCCGCGCTCTGCGGTCTTACAATGATATCATAACACGTTTTTCACACAAATGGTGCACGATCTTATTTCATCTTCTTCCGGCATCCGCTAATATAAATGATGTTGGGGTCAAACGGTTTTCATTCAAAGGAGGCAGCAAGATGAGAAAAGTAAACTGGGGCGTGATCGGAACAGCCGGAATTGCAAAGGGACAGACCATTCCCGGCATGCAGCTTGCAGGAAACTGCAGCCTTTGCGCGATCGCAGGCAGGGATCTCAAAAAGGCACAGGCGTATCAGAAAGAATTTGGATTCCGGAAGGCTTACGACAGCTATGACCAGCTTCTGGAAGATCCCGAAATCGAAGCGGTATATATCGCGCTTCCGAACACCCTTCACTATGAATGGACGAAAAAAGCGCTGCAGCACAAAAAGCATGTCCTGTGCGAGAAGCCTCTGGTTCCGACGGCACGCGAAGCGGAAGAACTGTTTCAGACGGCAGACGAGAACGGGGTGTATCTGATGGAGGCTTTCGCCTATCTGCACTCCCCGTGGATCGCCGCGATCAAGGAAGAGCTTGACCGGCAGACAATCGGAAAGGTTCTGTACATCGAATCCCAGTTCCTGACCTCTGATTACAATCCCGGCAATATCCGCATGCGCAGGGAAACCCTGGGCGGCAGTGTATATGACCTCGGCTGCTACACTGTAACGATGATCGCCTGGATGCTTGGTGCCCAGCCCGATGACGTCCGGGCCTGCGGCACATTTTCCCCGGAAGGCGTGGACATGCTGACCAGCGCGGTCTTTACTTATCACAACGGGACAAAAGCGATGATGAACTGCGGCATGGTGCTCCATACGGACGCTGATCTCCGGATCGACCAACTGCGCATAGAGGGAACAGATGGCTCGATTCGCTCCACCGGGGAATTCAACGGCTGCGGAGAGATGACCTACACGATCATCAAAGACGGGACCCGGACAGTGAAAACCATCTCTGTCCCGCAGAATTATTCGCTGGAAGTCGAGCAGCTCGGGCGCTGTATTACGGACGGCGAAAAGCCGCATGTCAGCAGGGAATTCACCATCGGGACACTCAAAACGGTCGGGAAAATTCTGGAACAGATCGGATACTCTGCGTATCCATCTCGCTGACACCCAGTATGATGCGGTTGGATCTCTGCTCCAGCCAGGTGATTTTCATGCTGACATACATCGGCTTTCCGGTATCAATCAGCCGGTAAGTTGTCTTGAATACACCATTCCTGTCCAGCTCACGGATGATATTCTCCTTTGAGAACCAGGACAGGAATGGTTTTCTGTCATCTTCATAGATACGGGTCATCGTATCCTCTCTGGCTCTGGCAAAGAACCCGGTTCCATGTCGTTCTTCCGCCAGCTCGTCCTTCCCGGCAACAGAGGAATACTCGATAAAATGCTCCGTATCCAGGTCCACCACATAAATATTGTAATAGTCCGATGCGAGCGCTCTCGCAATCTCCGCATAGGAGGCCCCCTCGTCCGCTCCGGAAATCGACAGAACCGCAACCGCAGCGGCAGACGTTCCTGTTACCGGATTCTGACTGATCCTTCTGATGAAGCAGTGCGCCAGAGATCCGTCCGGCAGTCTCTCATCAAAGAAGGCACGGTTCCCGTCTTTACAACACTGATGCAGCACGCGGATAAAGCTCAGTCCGTACTTCTCCGTCTCTGCATCGAAGTCCATATCTTCTGATGTAATATCTATCTTATAATAGCGATCCATAAAATCACGATAGGACCGGTTGCTCCGCACATACTGTGCCATTCCGTCCCTGACCTCTATGATACTCATCGGAAGCGTGTCATAGAATCCGGACAGGATTCTCTCGTCCTCGTTGACGATGGACGCCAGATCGTAAAGGTTGATTCTTCCGATCGCGTCATAATATGAAGATTCAGCCGGATTCTCGTACCCGATCTGGATCCCTTTCCTGTACTTTTCAAGGATTGCTTCAAATGGCATCGGCTTACTGAAGTAATATCCCTGCAGCCTGGAGCAGCCGATCTCCTGCAGGAACCTGACCTGTTCCAGCGTCTCAACCCCTTCGCAGACCGTATCCACACCCAAAGACGCTGCCATCTGCATCAGCTCTGTCAGTATGATTTTCCCATTCTCCCCCTCGTCAAGCTTCCGCATGAAGCCCATGTCAAACTTGATCAGGTCAAACTTAAGGCTCTGCAGCACATCCAGAGAAGAATAGCCGCTTCCAAAGTCATCGATCCAGACTGCAAAGCCGAGGCTCCGGAACCGCTCTATCTGTTCCTTGATGAATTCAAAATCACTGCCGATGATACTCTCTGTGATCTCAATGGTAATCCGGTCACGCGGAATTCCGGAGGCATCCACTCTCGTCCGGATCTCCTCCACAATATCACAGGAGTCAAAGTCCGATCTGGACAGATTGATCGACTGGGCAACGATGTTGATGCCTTCCGACCTTTGCTGCTGAAGCTTCTTCAGCACCTGTTCGAGCACATACAGATCCAGCCTGTAGATGATTCCTGCTGCTTCCAGCGCCGGAATAAAGTCCGCCGGAGAAAGGAATCCTTTTTCCGGATCTTCCCACCTCGACAGTGCTTCTTCATCACAGGCAATCCCGTTTGTCGCCCTGACAATCGGCTGATAGTAGACCCGGATCCAGCCCTGTTCGATCGCCTTGTCCATATTTTCAACGACATAGTGCCTGTTCTCCACATCATCATTCAATTCCTGGCTGAAGTAATTGAAACAGCAGGAATAGACACCGTCCAGTTCACTGCAGGCAAGCTTGGCTCTGTCACACGCAATGTCAGCATGAATGTGGCCTTCCTGTCCGGAATAGATCCCGACATGAACCGGCAGCGTTCTTCCGTCATTCATCTCCTGGCTTTCCTGAAAGATCCGGTCCAGTTTCTCCTCCAGTCCGTCTGTCACGGTAAACACGCCAAAATGATCTGCCCCGATCCTGCAGCAGTTCTCACTGCCGAACGCCTGAATCAGGATCCGCGCAAATGCCTGAAGCAGCCTGTCTCCCTCCGAAAAGCCATATTTTTTGTTATAGAATTTCATCCCGAGAAAATCCATATACAGAAGGGCCGGCTCCTTCCCTTCTTCCACAGCCCGCTCCTTCCATGCCTCCGCCAGCTCAAAAAAGTACGTCATGCTCGGAAGACCGGTCAGAAGGTCATAATAGTTTCCCTTCCGGATGCTGTCCTCGAGTTTCTCCTCCAGGTCATCCCGGTATTCCTCTTTTTCATTTTCCAGGACAAAACTGTGCAGAAGGCACGTGGCAAGCAGACAGCCGATCGCATATAACGGAAGCAGCGGATAGAACGCCTGGCCTGACACAAAAACAGTCATCAGGGCGCTGCACCAGCCGATGGTCCGGTATCTGAGTCTCATCGTGCCGGCATTTTTCGCGACAGCCATGAAGGCATAACCTGCGGCGGAAGAGAACATCACGATCTGAACAACGAGAATGACATACCGGGCGGGGCCGGCGTAATATACACTGATCCGATTGAAGAAAAACAGTACCGGCAGCAGGAAATTGACGAGGATCATCAGGATCTGGAAACAGAAGATCAGAATTCCGGACACCGTCAGGATTATGCTGAAGGTTCCTCTCACCTGCAGGTAGTCAATGACGAAGCGTGTCCACAGCAGTATGGTAAACGCCATGAAAACAAAATAGAGCACAGTGTCCGCATACACGAGCCCGGTCAGCTTCCATTCATATAAGAATCCCCAGAAGATGTCCGTGATGATGTAGGCAGCTGTAGCAATCAGATAGAGACGGTACGACCGATGGGCAGGAATGATCTTCCTGCCTTGGCGGTTCCTGAAAACGTCATGATTGATGATCAGAAGTATGATCAGGGCAAGAATACCCGAGCTGGAATAACGCATACACCTCTACTC
>CAMIVF010000044.1 GCA_946401715.1 uncultured Clostridia bacterium
AATATTACCGTAGACAATAAGCCCTGGGACTCCTGGGGCTTTTTACGTGGAGGAATATAGATGAACAAGTGGAGAGAATGGATTGAGGCGGCCCTGATCAGAGCGGCGAGAACCTTCGCCGAGGCTATGTTAGCTTACATCGGCACGGGTGCCGTGGTACTGGGTGATGTCAACTGGCTGGCGGCTCTGTCTGCCGGATGTATGGGTGCCGTGCTCGCCATGCTTCTCGCACTGGCGGGACTGCCGGAGGTAAACCAATGACAGAGAACGAGTTAAGGAAGAAGGTCGTGGCCATCCTCAACGGATGGGTAGGAGGAGAACAAGGGTCTGCAACGCACAAGGAGATCCTGGCTATCTATAACGAGTACGCCTCTGCCCATGGCATGGCCAAAGCATATACATCCTATGCATGGTGTGATATTACCGCTTCCGCCGCGTGGATCCAGGCAGGCATGGCCAAATACGTACCGATCGCTATGAGTTGCGGTCAGAGTATCAGCAAAGCCAAATCCCTGAAGATCTGGCAGGAGAAGGACAACTACGTTCCCAAGATCGGGGACGCAGTGATCTACGACTGGGAAGACGATGGGCGAGGGGATGACACAGAAGGCCATGACCATATCGGTATCGTCTCCAGTGCCGGCAAGACAAGCTTCACAGTCATCGAAGGCAACGCTGGCTACCCCAGCAAGGTCAGGAAGATCTCCAGAAGAGTGAACCAGAGATACCTCCGGGGATTCATCACACCGGACTATGCAGCTGCCGCCAAAGCTATGACACCGAAGAAGGCAGAGCAGAAGCCGGTGGCAAGAAAGAAGAAGACAACAAGCACCGGCAAGTCCTATGCCAAGGAATACTCCGCATCCATCAAAGGCACCTACCAGATCATCGCAAGAGATGGCCTTAACTTACGAGAAGGAGCAGGGACAAAGTACAAGATCATACTGGCAATGCATGCCGGTGATACCGTGAAGTGCTACGGCTACCACACCGGCGCATGGTACTATGTCCAGTACACCGCCGGAAAGAATACCTACGAGGGGTTCTGCTCCAAGACCTACCTGAGGAAGAAATGAGAAAGATACGGGAGGATCACAACGGAAAGCACCAGATGGCTTTCAGGGCAAACAAGAAAAGGATCTACGCAACGCAAAGCATATGCGGGATCTGCGGGAAGCCTGTTGATTTCTCCTTAAAATTCCCGAACCCTATGTCAGCATGTATCGATCATATCATCCCCATAGACCGGGGAGGGCATCCGTCCGACCTATCCAACCTTCAGCTCGCGCATCTTACTTGCAACAGAGCAAAGGCAACTAAGTTATTATCTAAGAGGGTACAGGCAGAGGCCGTCACGAACCGGAACCTACCGCAGACAAGAGACTGGAGCAAATACCAGGGTGCGGAATGATGGGCGGAGTACCTCCCGCCCACCGTAGGATTTGCAACTCCAAGCCGTCACTGCTTATATATCTCGCTGAGAGGTGAGCCAATGAGAGGAATTAATTATCTAAGGCAAAAGTTATCCCGCAAGCGCACCAGAGTGCTGACGCGGTATAAGTATTATGACATGAAGAACCGTGTCCAGGAGCTGGGCGCGACCATGCCTAACAAATTCGCCTGGTTATCCGAGACGCTCGGATGGTCTGGGCGTGCTGTCGATGCCATCGCAGACAGATCTATCGTCCGAGGCTTCGCAGATGATCAGTTCAACTTTACCAACATCTTCGACATGAACAACAAAGACATTTTGTTCGACTCCGCCATCCTCGGAGCGTGCATTGCGTCCTGCTCGTTCATCTACATCAGTGTTGGAGAAGATGGATTCCCGCGATTGCAGGTCATCGATGGATCAGACGCGACCGGAATCATCGATCCGGTGACGTATTTATTACAAGAAGGTTATGCCGTCCTTGAGAGGGATGACAATGACCAGGTCACCATCGAGGCGTACTTCGAGCCACATAGAACAACCATCTACAGGATCGGAGAAGCACCGGAAGTCTTCGAGCATGCTTCTCCTTATCCGTTGCTGGTGCCGATCATCTACCGGCCGGATGCGAAAAGACTGTTCGGCCACAGTAGAATCACACGCGCATGCATCGGCATCCAACAGGCCGCACTGCGGACGATGAAACGGGCTGAGATCTCTGCGGAGTTCTATTCATTCCCACAGAAATATGTTCTGGGATTGTCCGAGGATGCGGAGGATCTCGATTCCTGGAGGGCCACAATCTCCACGTTCCTTAGGTTCGATAAGGACGAAGATGGCGACAAGCCTACGCTGGGACAGTTCACACAGCAGTCTATGACGCCTTACGTGGATCAGATCCGGATGTTCGCCGGATTATTCGCCGGGGAAACGGGTCTGACGCTGGATGATCTGGGATTCCCGTCACAGAATCCTTCGTCCTCCGAGGCCATCAAGGCATCGCATGAGACGTTAAGGCTGACCGCCCGGAAGGCCCAGAGGATATTCGGCACAGGATTCATCAACGCCAGATACCTTGCTGCCTGTGTGCGTGATGACCGCGAGTACATGCGGAACGAGATCTACCAGACGCGGGTGACGTGGATGCCGATATTCGAGCCGGATGCGGCGGCCATGTCCGTCATCGGTGACGGCCTGCTGAAGATCGAACAGGCGTATCCTGGCTATCTGACCGAGGAGAAACTGCTCGACCTGTTAGGAGTCTGATATGGACATCGCGCCGGAGCTTTATGACGAGCTGAAGACATCCTTTGAGACCAAGTACAACGTGGACTCCAGGATCAGGAGCCTGCTGAAGAAAATGGAGAGCGGTCGAGGCACATATGTGGACGCAAGCAAATACGCCATAAGGTGTGGAGAACTGCTCTCTCAGACCTTCGGCGTGCGGATAGATGTCAACGCACTGCCGGACGGAACGCTGTACTACAACATCGCGGACAGAACAGTCCGTCCGATGCTGGAAAATAACTACCGATTAGTAGCCGATTACTGCGACTCGGTACAAAAGACCATCAACAGGTCGGCGGGACTGGGGCTGAATCCGATCCGACCGGAGATGAATAACAGCAGAATACAGGGCCTTGTAGATCTCGTATCTGACGGCCCATATGAAGAGGCAAAGAAGTATTTAAAGGATCCGGTGATCAACTTCTCGCAGTCAGTAGTAGATGACTCGATCGAGAGCAACGCCGGGTTCCAATACCGCGCAGGCCTGAGGCCTAAGATCATAAGACACGCAGAGTTCGGCGCATGTCCGTGGTGCGTAGATCTTGAGGGCGAATACGATTATCCGTGCGACCCGGCAGTCTACCAGCGGCATGAGAATTGCCGATGCATAACCGAATACGAACCAGGCGATGGCGGCGCGCAAGACGTGTGGTCAAAGAAATGGCGGTAAGAAGGGGAAGACAAGAACCAACAGCCGGACTCATCCTTGAATATGAGCATTCATATGGCCCGGATGCGTGCGGCATTTACAATCGATCAAAGACACGAACAGCACAGGAATGGCAGGAGAATATTCTCTCTGCCATTCTTGCGTATAACGACGAAGGCCTGTGGACGCATACAAGATTCGGCTACTCTGTTCCGCGAAGAAACGGCAAGAACGAGGTCGTATCCATCCGTGAATTGTGGGGACTGGTGAACGGCGAGCGAATCTTGCACACGGCCCACAGAACCACCACATCGTCAGCTGCCTGGGTCAGACTGGTGAAGATCCTGGAGGAAGCGGGCTACAAGGAAGGCAGAGACGCCGACTTCATCACCACAAAGCAGTACGGCCTTGAGCGGATCACGATGAACGGAGGCGGCGAGATCCACTTCCGAACGAGATCCAGCAAGGGCGGCCTGGGTGAAGGCTTCGACCTTCTCGTCATCGATGAAGCACAGGAGTACACCACCGACCAGGAAACGGCATTGAAGTACGTTGTGACCGATTCCAGGAACCCACAGACGATATTCTGCGGCACTCCTCCGACAGCTGTGTCAGCTGGCACGGTGTTCATGCACTTCCGCGACGATGTGCTGGGAGGGAAGCTTCAGAACGCCGGCTGGGCGGAGTGGTCTGTTGATGAACTCACAGACATGAATGACCGCGAGGCATGGTATGAGACCAATCCTTCACTGGGAACGATCCTCACAGAGCGAGCCATAGCGGACGAAACGGGAGGAGACGAGCTGGACTTCAACATCCAGCGATTAGGCCTATGGATCCGGTACAACCTAAAGAGCGCAATATCCAAAACCGAATGGGAGGCCCTCAAGATAGACTCTCCCGAACTTGCCGGGAAAATGTATTGCGGCATCAAGTATGGCAAAGACGGCACCAACGTGGCCGTCAGCATCGCCATCAAAACAGAGGACAAACGGATCTTTGTTGAATCCATCGACTGCCGGCCGATCAGATCCGGCACGGACTGGATCGTCTCGTTCATCAACCAGGCGCACCCTGCCAAAGTAGTGGTAGACGGTGCGGGCGGTCAGCTCCTCGCGAAGGCAATGAAGGACGCCAGGGTAAAACCGGATCCAATCATGCCGACAGTCAAAGAGATAATCGTGGCCAATGCATTGTTCGAGCAGATGCTTGCGCAGAAGATGCTGTGCCACACGAATCAGCCGTCACTCGCGCAGAGCGTTACGAACTGCGAGAAACGGGCAATTGGTTCCTCCGGCGGATTCGGGTACAAATCCATCAAGGACACGGTAGACATCGCACTTATGGACTCGATGATCTATGCGGCCTGGATATGTGCCGAAGCTAAGGAACCGAAGAAACAACGAATCAGCTATTAATTGGCGAAAGCCTTTTAATAAATACGGGCACCACCGGAAAATGGGAGGAAACATCATGGCAGAATTTACGCCGATTACCAGTCAGGAACAGCTTGACGCTGTGATCGCCGCACGTCTGAAGAGAGACCGGGAGACACAGAAGAAGGACTTCGACTCGCAGATCCTTGAGCGGGACGCCAAGATCAAAGAGTACGAGAAGCAGATCGGGGAGCTGGGAAAACAGCTTGAATCATCCGGAAAGAAGGATGACACGATCAAAGAACTCGAAGGCAAGGTCAAAACATATGAGACCGCTTCCATGAGGACGCGGATTGCGCATGAGGTAGGCTTGCCGTATGAATTGGCCGGAAGATTGACCGGCGACGATGAGGACAGTGTCCGCAAGGATGCAGAAGCCCTCAACAAGCTGATCGGCCACAGGAGCGTGGCACCAATGGCAACCGGCGAGCCGTCCGAGAAACAGGGACGGAAGCCTAACAACATGGACGAAGGCCTCCGAGAGGCTGTCAAAAAATTAAGAAACGAATAGGAGAAAAACAATGGCAACTGCTAACATTCAGACCATGGGAACCTTGTTCCCCGAAGCTGTAGCACAGGAACTCTTTACCAAAGTACGCGGCAAGTCTTCTCTTGCAAAACTGGCGGAACAGGTTCCGGTAGAGTTTACCGGTACCGACATCTTCACCTTCGGCTTCGACAACGAAGTCTCTGTAGTCGCAGAGAATGGCGCTAAGGTCGCCGGTGGCATCACTGTCGCACCGAAGAAGATCACGCCGGTCAAGATCGAATACGGCGCACGCGTATCTGACGAATTTATGCATGCATCCGAGGAGAAGCAGCTCAAGATCCTGGCTGCCTTCACTGATGGCTTTGCGAAGAAGGTCGCGAAGGGCCTTGATATCATGGCCATGCACGGCTACAACCCCTTCACCGGCACTGCATCCGCAGTGATCGGCACGAACCATCTGGACAGCCAGTCCACCAAGGTCGTCTACAGCGCAGTCGACACTAACATCACGGCCGGCGTGGCCACCATCGGCGATTATGATATGACCGGCCTGGCCCTGTCCAAGGTCGCCGCCGCAGAACTGGCTGGCCTGAAGGTCAACGGCGTACCGCAGTACCCCGAGCTGATGTGGGGCGCGGTTCCGGAATCCATCCACGGCATCCCAACCGATGTCAACGCTACCGTATCCGCGAACAGCAAGATCTACGCATATGGCGGCGACTTCGACGCCTTCAAATGGGGCTATGCTAAGGACATCGAGATGACCGTCATCCCGTATGGTGATCCGGACAACACCGGCTCCGATCTGGCCGGCCACAACCAGGTATATCTGCGTTGCGAGTGCTATATCGGCTGGGCTATCCTGGATCAGGGTGCATTCTTCCGCATCGAAGCCAATGCGTGAGTACATCAATAAGAAAACCGGACAGAGGATCAAGGTAGAATCCGAGATCTCCGGCAACGGGTGGGAGGAGGTCAAAACTCCTCCCGCTCCTAAGAAGAAAGCAACGAAGGCGAAAGAATGAGCACATACGCGACCATTGATGACATCACAGCGATCTGGCGGCAGATGACAACAGAGGAGCAGACTCGCGCCCAGCAGATCATCGAGCTGGTCAGCGCATCTCTGCGCATCGAGGCGAAAAAGGCCGGAAAAGACCTTGATGCCATGATTGCGGCCGACCCCGATCTTGGAATCGTGGCGAAGAGTGTGACGGTTGACGTGGTCGCCAGAACACTCATGACGTCCACCGATTCCGAACCTATGACGCAGACCTCCGAGTCTGCGATGGGCTATTCCGTATCCGGCACCTATCTCGTCCCTGGCGGCGGCCTCTTCATCAAGAAGTCGGAGCTTGCGCGTCTGGGGATCAGAAGACAGCGGTATGGAGTGATCAGCCCGTACAAGGACATCAACGGGGAGGCGATTTGAATTGTCACTGCTTGCAAAAAAAGCCGTATCCGTTGAACTGACAGAGTACGAAGTCACAGGCAAGGATGCTTTCAACAGAGACATCAAAGAACCGGTTACTTACACTATCAACAAGGTGCTTATCGGCGAGCCATCCAGTGATGACGTGACCAACGAGCTGAACCTCTCAGGGCGCAGGATCGCGTACACATTGGCGATACCAAAAGGGGACACTCATTCCTGGGTGGACGCCGATGTCACCTTTTTTGGCGAAAAGTTCCACACGATCGGAGTACCAACGCAGGGAATCGAGGCGTTGATCCCGCTGGAATGGAACAAGAAGGTGAAGGTCGAACGCTATGAGTAAACAGAAGTTCGTCCTGAACCGTGCAGGCGTCCGCGAGCTGATGCAGTCGGATGCCATGGTAAATGTTTTACAATCCTACGCCAACACGGCGATGGCATCCCTCGGAGATGGTTACGAATCATCTACTTACGTAGGTCGGAATCGTGCCAACGTAAGGATCGAGGCAGTCACGTCTGCGGCGAAAAAAGAGAACAGCGACAACAACACGCTGCTGAAGGCGGTGGGAGTATGATCGAGAAGACGATACTGGACTATCTGAACACGGAGATGTCTGTGCCCGCGTACATGGAAGAACCGGAAGACAAGCCGGTGGCCTATCTCATTGTTGAGAAGACCGCTTCCTCGGATACCAATCACATCCAGCAGTCCACATTCGCGATACAGGCCTACGCCGGGACGCTGTATGATGCGGCTGTTCTCAGCAGTGCGGTAAAGCTTGTTATGAGGCAGGCAGCTGACAAGGTCAGCGAGATCTCCAGGTGCAAGCTGAACGCGGAATACAACTATACGGACACGCAGACGAAGCGGTACCGCTATCAAAGCGTGTGGAACATTACTCACTACGAGGAGGAATAAGAATGGCAACAGCTACGAACGTATCGGCAACCAAACCCAAGCTGGGCGGTGCTGTATATCGTGCGGCACTCGGATCGACTCTCCCGACCGATGCCACCACTAACCTCGATAATGCTTTTGTCTGCCTCGGATACATCTCCGAGGACGGTCTGACGAACGCCAACTCTCCCGAGAGCGACAACGTCAAGGCGTGGGGCGGTGACACTGTCCTGTCCTACCAGACCGGCAAGGAAGACAACTTCACCTTCACTCTGATCGAGGCTCTGAACGTTGATGTGCTCAAGATGGTCTATGGCGACGACAATGTCACCGGCACTCTTGCAACCGGCATCACGGTCAAGTCCAACGCAGACGAAGCAGATGAAGCATGCTATGTCGTGGAAATGGTGATGCGCAACAACGCGGTCAAGAGAATCGTCATTCCGGACGCGAAGATCACTGAAGTCGGCGATATCACCTATGCCGACCAGGAAGTCGCAGGCTATGAGGTTACCCTGGGCGCAATGCCGGATGCAGCTGGCAATACGCATTACGAGTACATCAAGCGCGCATAAGGAGACAATCATGAAGACAACGTCAGGATTCGAGATCAATATCGACCAGAGTCGATTCGACAACGCCGAATTACTTGACGCCCTGAGTGATCTGAACGCGGGGGACTCTTTGGCGGTCTCCCGTGTTCTTTCTCTTCTCTTGGGCAAGGAGGAAAAGAAACGGCTCTACGATCATTGCAGAGCTGAGGACGGACGCGTCCCTGTCAGCGCACTGGCAACGGAGATCGAGGAGATCTTCAACCAAGCGAGTGACGCATCAAAAAACTCCTGATCCTCGTGGGGCTTCTCCGCGAGGCTAAAGAGGAATTGCTCTGTGACTTTGCAGAGTACTATCACATTTACGACCTTCGGCAGTTTCCGGTGTCTTACATTGCGATCCTTGCGAAAGGATTGCGACCGGAGTCCAGGACGAAAATGAAGATCTCCAACACAGAGGTCACCTTTGACCGATTGGCAATGGCGACTCTGATCGACGGGGTCAACATTCTGATCTGGCAGAACACGAAGGGCGGAAGAACTGGAAGAAACCGGCCGCAATCAGTGGTCGACAAGCTTATACATCGCGACCGCGAGACAAAGGTGGAGGGTTTCAACTCCATCGCAGAGTTCGAGCGAGCGCGCGCATTGATAATCGGAGGTGAAGAGAGTGCCTGATCTTGGTACCGCTTATGTACAGATAGTGCCATCAGCTGAAGGCATAGGCACCAGCATACAAAAGGCGATGAACCCAGCCGCAGAAACTGCGGGAACCTCAGCCGGTAAGAAGTCGGGGTCTTCCTTTGTCGGAAGCATGGGCAAGGCCATCGGAGCCGGCACGGCGGTCATCGGTGCGGCCGTTACCGTAGCGGCGAAAAAGACCTGGGACATGACCAACTCGGTTGCCGCAGCAGGCGATGAGATCGATAAGATGTCACAGAAGATCGGAATCTCTTCATCCGCTTATCAGGAATGGTCATATGTCTTTGAGAGATCCGGCGCGAGCATCCAGGGCATGCAGACGGGTATGAAGAAGCTGTCCGGTGTAATTGCGGACGCCGCTTCCGGATCAGAGACAGCGGCCGAACAATTAGCGGCTGTTGGATTGTCCATTGAGGAGTTGGACGGATTAAGCCAGGAGCAACAGTTCGACCTGGTCGTCAAATCCCTTCAGAAGATGGGATCCGGTGCGAAGAGAACAGCCGCCGCGTCTGATCTGCTTGGAAAGTCAGCCGTCGACATGGGCGCAATCTTCAACATGACAGCGGAAGAGACTGACGCACTGCGCCAGGAAGCGGTCGATTACGGCATGGTCATGAGCGAGGATTCTGTCAAAGCATCCGCCGCATTCCAGGATGCCATGACGAAGCTGAACGGCACCATGGCAGGCGTGAAGAATCAGATCATCGGGAACCTTATGCCAGGCTTCACAACTTTGATCGGAGGCTTCACGGATCTGATCGCGGGCAACGAAGGAGCCACAGCAGCGATCCAGCAAGGGTTGACATCAATTCTGACCGCATTCACCACCGCAGTGCCTACAATGATCACTATGGTCACTACACTGGCACAGAGCGTTTTTGTGGCCGCTCCCCAGATCATCACCATGCTGGCGCAGGGTATTTTGGAGGCCATCCCGCTTCTGTTGCCGACTGTTGTGACACTGGTCGCACAGCTGGCTGCCTCGTTCATCGAGTTGCTCCCACAGCTGATCGAGGTAGGCGTGCAGATCCTGGTGTCCCTGATCCAGGGCATCACGGATGCCATCCCGCAGCTGATCGAGATGCTTCCGACCATCATCGAGTCCATCGTCAACACCATCGCAGACAATATCCAGCTGGTCATCGAGGCCGGCATCGCGTTGCTGATGGCACTGGTCACCGGATTGGTGCAGGCCACGCCTCAGCTGATCCAGAAGATGCCGGAACTGGTCACTACAATCGTGTCCACATTGCTGTCGAATCTGAACGTACTGATCAACGGCGCGTTCCAGCTGTTCATGGGTATCGTGACCGGTTTGGGACAGATGATCCCACGGCTGATCAAGAAACTGCCGGAAGTCGTTTCCGCCGTGAAGACGGAATGCAAGGAGAAGGTCGAGCAACTCTTCAAAGACCTGTGGAAGAACGTCAAGGAAGTCTTTGAACCGGTCGGCACATGGTTCAAGACAAAGTTCCAAAAGGCGTGGCAGAGCATCAAGCTGGTCTTCGCCGGTTGGGGTTCGTTCTTCTCCGGTTTGTGGAACAAAATCAAAGATAAATTCAGCAACATCGGCTCCGCGCTGGGAACAGCTATTTCCGACACAGTCAAGACTGGTATCAACGGCGTGCTGTCAGTAGTCGAAGGTGCCATCAATAAGGCCATCGGAATCATTAACAGCGCGATCGGCCTGATCAACAAACTGCCCGGCGTATCTGTCGGATATGTCAGCACCATCTCCCTTCCTCGACTGGCAAAGGGCGGTGTCATCACCCACAGAACCATCGCAGAAGTCGGTGAAGATGGTGCGGAGGCAATCGTGCCTCTTGAGAACAACACACGCTGGATCCGAAACGTGGCCGCAGAGATCTCGACCAACGGCGGAACACAGACAAACGTGGCGAAGGCAATCAAGGACGCCCTTCTCGGAGTAACGGTAGAGATGGATGACCGCGAGATGGGAAGGTTCGTAGAAAGAACGGTATCTAATGCCGTTTATGCATGAAGGAGGAAAAGATGCACGTTATTCTTAACGGAGTAAACAGCCGTACAATACAGGGGCTTGAGATCACTTCACTGCCTCCTGTGTCCGCACCTCCTAAACGCACCAATCAGATCCTCATTGATGGCCGTGACGGTGACATCCTTGAGGATCTGGGCTATTCAGCCTATGAAAAGGCCTTCACTATCCTCTTACATAACAACTATGACCCCAACGAGGTGATAGGCTTCTTCAGCCAGTCCGGCACTGCGATATTCTCCAACGAGCCGGATATGGTTTACACCTACGAGATGGTGAACGGCATCGATATCTCAAAGGGCAACTTCAACAGTGTGAAGGTCGCCACCATCACCTTCCACGTCCAGCCATACAAGCTCAGCGCGACGGAACAGCCGGCGACCGGCGAGGTCTCGACGCTGGTGGATAGAACCCCGTACATCATCCGAAGGACACCATTCGGGACCCGGCAAAAGGGGACGATCATCGGAGGGAGCTTGGTGTGGAATCAGCTTTCCCAAACGACAAGAGCATCCTTTACGGCACATGGACTAACCTATGTCGGAGAAGATGGGAAAGCAACCGTCACAGGAACGTTTACGGGCGGTACGAGTTCTGCCGCAAGATATGGCAATTCTAATAAAGCAATACCCGCAGGGCACAAGGTGGCCTTGCTTGGCGGCAAAAGCGATACATGGTTTTTGCGATTGCAAGGGATGACGTACACGTCGACCAAAGGTAACGACATCATCGAGACTACAGATGGGGCGTTAGCTGATATAGTCGTGCGTCCTAACTTGGCAACAAATACAGAAGTCAACGAGGAGTTCTATTTTCAAATCATCGACCTTACCTTGATGTTCGGGTCTACAATTGCCGACTACATCTACGCCCAAGAGCAGGCCACTACAGGGGCAGGCGTTGCCCTTGCGAAAGCATGGGCAGGGATAGTCAATGACTATTATCCCTATGACGCGGGGAGCATCAAGAGCGTGACAGGGTTGACGGCTCACAAGACCACAGGTTACAACCAGTGGGACGAAGAGTGGGAAGTCGGCGGTCTTACCAACGCGGCAGGAGCACCATACAACGCAACCGACAGAATA
>CAMIVF010000045.1 GCA_946401715.1 uncultured Clostridia bacterium
TTGCGTCTGAGATCGCTGACGCAGCAGGAGATGTAGGAGATACGCTCACTGACCTGGGAAAACAGGCAGGGGAAACGGCAGGTTCTGTCAAAGATAAGCTGTCGGAAAAATACCGGAAACTGCAGAAGTACGGATCATTTCTGGTGAATATTGCCAGGGCTGTTGTTTCCGGGATTGATCTTGCAGATGAGAAGACCTGGGAAACAGCACGGTCTGCTGTTGACGGCGCGGTGGATCTGGCGTACAGGTTCGGGCTGCTCGACCGTGATCAGGTGAGTGAGGAAACGGCAAGAACCGTAACGCGCGTTCTCTTCAGTGCACTGCACATGTTCTTCGTTGCGGTTGCCGGTGAGCCCGGAACCGGTTGAGGCGGTAAATGAAAAGAAGCCGGGGTAACAGCTCATTTCCCGTAGAGCAGGCAAAGTGAAGTGTGGATTGCTCACCATATGGCAGTATCAAAACAGTTGCGAAAGAAGGAAAACGGTGATATAGTTTCCGCTGTAAGGGCAGTATGACAGACGGCATGATTTACAGCCGGAGTATGAAACCTTTACAGAGAAAAACTTAAGTCTTCAGGGCGAGGTGAAAGTCCTCACTGGCGGTGACAGTCCGCGACCTGCCATATGGCAGCTGAACCGGTGAGATTCCGGTACCGACGGTATAGTCCGGATGAAAGAAGATTGCGCGTTAGCATGAATGCCCGAAGATCTGGTGACAGGTTTTCGGGCTTTTTGTGTCTGGGCCTGATCTTTCATTTCCTGAATTGCTGCAGCCTGGCTGTCTGGAAAGGAGCGTTATTGATGAGTATGACGAAAGAAATCAGGGGAGGAAACATATCGAAGAGAATCGATGTGACAACACGGTATCTGGTGGCAGCGGCGATGCTGAGTGCCGTATCGGTTGTTCTGCAGTATATCGAGTTTTCGATTCCGATCATGCCGTCCTTTATCAAACTGGATCTGTCTGACCTGCCGTCTCTGATCGGCAGCTTTGCGATGGGACCGGCGTGGGGCGTTGCGATCGCCGGCATTAAGAACCTGATTCACCTGCTGGTTTCACAGTCAGGCGGGATCGGGGAGCTGGCGAACTTCCTGCTGAATGCGGTATTTGTCGCGACAGCCGGCATCATTTACAAGCGCAACCGGACAAAGAAGGGGGCGCTGATCGGTTCTTTGGCGGGAGCGGCTTTGATGGCGCTGCTCAGTGTGCCGGTCAACTATTTTATCGTGTACCCGTTCTATACCGCGTTTATGCCGATGGAAGCGATCATCAAGGCGTATCAGGTCATCTATCCGGGAATCCGGGACGGCAATCTGCTGCAGTGTCTGCTGGTGTTTAATCTTCCCTTTACCTTTGTGAAGGCTATGCTTTCAGTGGTCATTGTGATGCTGATCTACAAGAGGATCTCGCCGATGATCCGCGGCACGTCCGGATGACGCTTATGGTGGAAATGAACCGGAAATAATGGTAGAATGTTTCAGCACCTCTTCACAGGGGTGCTGAAATCATCAAAAAGGGTTTATGGTCTATGAAAAAGATGACTGTCAGAGCAGGACAGGTTTTATTAAAACGCGGTTCCGTGCTTATAGCTGCTGCGGCGATTGCTGTGTGTCTGTGCGCAGGCTGCGGCAAGAAGCAGGTTTCCACGAAGAATACGGATGCCGGCTACGCGGCGAATGAAGCTTCTGATTTCCGCAGCGCTGAAACTTCGTTCCGGGATGCTGTCGAGCAGGGAGAAGAACCGGTCCAGGCTTACCGCGGCCTTGGGATCGCGCTGATGGGACAGGCGAAGTATGAGGAAGCGCTGGACGCGTTCAGTCATGCGATCTCGAATACGGACGACAAGATGCCGGAGACGGTGCAGGATCTTCTGCAGTACCGGATTACCTGCCAGTACCGTCTGAAAGACTATGAAGGCTGTGTCAAAACAGGAGAAGAGCTGACCGGGATCGATGACAAGATGGTAATGGCTTATTACTACATCGGTGCTGCCCGCCTGAATCTCGGGAACATGGACGATGCGGAGGCGAACTTTGATTACGCGGTGTCGCTGCAGCCGGAGGATTATAAGCTGTATCTGGACATTTACAGTGTCTATGAGGATGCGAAGCTGTCCGGTGTCGGAGACGAGTATCTGCAGACAGCGCTCGGAATCGCGCCGAAGAGCACGGAAGATCACTACAATGTCGGAAGAATCTATTTTTATCTGGAGGAATACGATGAGGCCGCCTCTGCGCTGATCATTCCTGTGCAGGAAGAGTATGAACCGGCGCTTTCCCTGATGGGTCAGATCTATCTGGCAAGGAAAGACTACGACAACGCGAAGGCTACCTATTCCAAGATTCTCAGCCTGAACGGTGACAGCAAGGATGCCTACAATGGCCTGGCTCTGTGCGCGATTGCCGTCAATGATCCGGACGCCGCGCTTGACTATATTACGGAGGGGTTGAGCCTGGAAGGGGAAGAAGGCAAACAGGAGTTGTATTTCAATGAGATCTGTGCTTATGAACAGCGGCTTGATTTTCTGACTGCGCGGGATAAGTGCAGGACCTATGTGGAGATGTATCCGACAGATGAAGACGGCGTGAAGGAACTGAAGTTTTTGAATACGAGAGACTGATCATAAAACCACCCCGCTCCTGGGAGCGGGGTATCTGTTCAATCAGGTCTCTCATATAGTCGGATTATTATCGGATTATATAGAAAAGAATCAGGTTATGAGAGCTTACTGTTTGACGACATTGGAAGCCTGCATGCCGCGCTGACCTTCTGTCAGGTCAAATTCGACAGCCTGTCCTTCGTCGAGCGTCTTGAAGCCATCTCCCTGGATTGCGGAATAATGTACGAATACGTCCTTTCCGTCCTCACCGGTGATGAAGCCATAACCTTTTTCTGCGTTGAACCACTTAACTGTACCCTTCATTACGGGACCTCCATAAATAAAAAAAACTGTTGATTGAGCCGGGTCAGGCCAACCTTGATTGCGGGATTCATTATATCCTGCGGCTATATAATGTGTCAACCGTTAAATACATCAATATTATTCTAATTTCACGAATGAGCAAAGCTTCAATATGCATAGCTTGTGCATTTTGATGCCGGAACCGCGAGGCGGGAAACCAGTCTTCGGTTTGTTCGATGAAGACTTGATTTTGTGACCGGAAGGAGAGAACTGAATGGGAAACACCATGAGACATGACCTGATTAAGATCCCGCGCAGTGTGGCGAAGGTGCTTGGACGGCTTCACGAGCTTGGATATGAGGCATGCGTTGTGGGCGGCTGTGTACGTGACAGCCTGATCGGAACCGTACCGGAGGACTGGGACATCACTACATCGGCCACTCCCATGCAGATCAGCGCAGCGTTTCCGAGGACCATTGATACCGGGATTCAGCATGGAACCGTGACGGTCCGGATGGATCATCAGAGTTTTGAAGTCACCACTTACCGGGTTGACGGTACCTATGCGGATCACCGGCACCCGGACGAGGTGCGGTTTACTTCCAGCCTGGAAGAGGATCTGAAGCGGCGTGACTTTACCATCAACGCCATGGCGTACAATGAAAAAGACGGTCTGATCGATCTGTTTCACGGGAAAGAGGATCTGGAGAAAGGGATTGTCCGCTGCGTCGGAACGCCGCAGGAACGTTTTACGGAGGACGCACTTCGGATCTTCCGCGCTGTCAGGTTCTGCGCGAAGCTGGGTTTTGAACTGGACCCGGGGACGAAACAGGCGGCAGTGCAGCTTGCCCCGTCTTTGAAGCTGGTCAGCGCCGAGCGGATCCGGCAGGAACTGGAGAAACTGATTACGTCCCCGCACCCGGAGATGATCCGGCTTGCGTGGGAGTGCGGCATCACGGCGGTTGTCCTGCCGGAGTTTGATGCGATGATGAATGCGGTACAGAACAATGCGCATCACAGGATTGCGGTCGGAGAGCATACCATCAAAACCATGTGCGCCTGTGAGCCGGACCGGATCCTCAGGCTGACAATGCTGCTTCATGATGCCGGAAAACCGGTTTGCCAGACGATCGACGAGAAGGGAGTCTACCATTATCACGGCCATGCGCAGCCCGGCGCGGTGATCGCCGGGAAGGTTCTGCAGAGACTGAAGTACGACAAGGCGGCGGAACGTGTAGTGGTGCAGCTGATCCGCAATCATTCCCTGTATCCGGAACAGACGGACGAAGGGGTCCGGCGCGCTGTCGTCCAGATCGGAGAGGCTCTGTTCGAGCTGTTTCTGAAGGTAAAGCGTGCAGATATCAGCGGACAGAATCCGGAAGTGCAGGAGTGGAAGTTCCGTTACATGGATGAGGTGGAGCGGATCTACAGAAGGATTCTGGAGCGGGGAGACTGCCTGTCGCTCAGGCAGCTGGCTGTGTCGGGCGATGATCTGATCGAAGCCGGCATTCCGAAGGGGAAACAGATCGGCCGGATTCTGAACACGCTTCTTGATGAGGTTCTGACGGATCCGGATCAGAATGAAAGAGGTGCGCTGCTGAAAAGAGCCGGGCAGCTGGCCGGACTGCAGGGATCATCACAGGGCTGATCATAAGTGACATCGTTCAAACATGAACCTTGTCACTGTCTGGAATTGAGGGTATACTTGGTTTGGCGGCTGCCCGGAGCAGGCGCAGGGAGGCAAAAAATATGGCATTTGTACAGACACCAGTGAAGGGCATGCAGGATTTTCTTCCTGAGGATATGGCCCTGAGACAGCATGTGCTCGGCTTGATTCGCGACACATACAAAAGATACGGATTCTCCCAGATTGGGACTCCTGCCATGGAGCATATCCAGAACCTGACAGGAAAGAACGGCGGCGAGAACGAGAAGCTGATCTTTAAGGTAGAGAAGAGAGGGCGTGAGTTTGAGAAGAGCCTTCAGAAGGTACAGCTGGAAGAAGGGATCTCTCCGGAGGAAGCGGGCACACAGCTTGCGGACAGTGCGCTGCGGTATGATCTGACGGTTCCGCTGTGCAGGTATTATTCAAACCATAAGCAGGATCTTCCGAGTCCGTTCAAGGCGCTCCAGATCGGAGATGTTTTCCGTGCGGACAGGCCGCAGAAGGGCAGGTTCCGCGCATTTACGCAGTGTGATATCGATATCATCGGAGACCCTTCTGTGATGGCGGAGATTGAGCTGATTGCGGCAACATCCGAGGCGCTGCACAGGATTTTTGCGGAAGTCGGCGTGTCCGGATTCACCGTACACGTCGGAGACCGGAGAATCCTGCGGGCGATGGCCAGGAGTGCGGGATTCGGGGAGGAAGAGTTTGACGAGGTGTTCATCATCCTCGACAAGATGGACAAGATCGGCCTGGAAGGCGTCACCAATGAGCTGACCGCGGGCGGATTCAGTCCGGACAAGGTAGAGAAGTATGTCGGATTCTTCCGCCTGTTCCAGGAGAATCCGGACCAGGATCCGGCTTCGTTCATCGAAAAGACCTGTGCGGACTGCATCGAGGCAGGCGCACAGCAGGAGATGTCTGAGATTCTTGCCACGACAGGCGGGATGATCAGCAGCGATATCACGCTGATGTTTGATCCTACCCTGGTCCGCGGCATGAGCTACTATACCGGGACCATCTTTGAGATCACCATCGACAATTATTCATTTTCCATCGCCGGCGGCGGCAGATATGATAAGATGATCGGCCGCTTCTGCGGACAGGACACGCCGGCCTGCGGATTTTCCATCGGCTTCGAGCGCATCATCACGATCCTGCGTGATCTTGGATGGAAGGAGAGCGGCGCAGGAGAGAAGAAGGCGTACCTGGTGGACAGAAAGAGTGCTTCCGGACGGATCGCGGAGGTCTTCTCACGCGCGGCCAAAGAGCGCGCGGAAGGCATCTGCGTCGTGGTCCAGCCATTGAAGAAGAATGCGAAGTTTCAGGTAGAGAGTCTGGAAAAAGAAGGATATACACAGATCAGGAAGATATACGGCGATACGGCATTATGACAGCCCGGTCACCGGCAATCGGTGTTTAGAGTTTAAGAAGAAAAACAGGATAGTCAGAAAAGATCGTTTTACGAAGGAGGGACTATGGAAGACTACAGGAAAAGATATCAGGAGTGGCTTGACAATCCATATTTCGATGAGAAGACGAAGGAAGCGCTCCGGGCTCTGAAGGACAATGACGAGGAGATCAAGGAACGGTTCTACATGGATCTTGAGTTCGGTACAGCCGGACTGCGCGGCATCATCGGCGAGGGAACAAACCGGATGAATGAGTATGTGGTACGCAAGGCAACGCAGGGACTGGCCAACTATATCCTGAAGGTTGGCGGTGCCGCGAAGGGCGTTGTGATCGCGCATGATTCCCGCCGGATGTGTGATGAATTTACGGACTGTGCCGCCCTGACGCTTGCCGCGAACGGGATCAAGGCGTATGTGTTTGACGCGCTTCGCCCGACGCCGGAGCTCTCTTACGCGGTGCGCCATCTTGGCTGCATTGCCGGCATCAACATTACAGCCAGCCACAACCCGCCGGAGTACAACGGCTATAAGGTTTACTGGGAAGACGGCGCGCAGATTACCCCGCCGCATGACAGCGGAATCATGGACGAGGTGAAGGCCATCACGGATTATGCGGCCTGCAAGTCGATGGAGAAGAGCGAAGCGATTGAGAAAGGGCTGTATGTCCTGATCGGCGACAAGGAAGTCGACACGGACTATATCGAAGAACTGAAGAAAAATGTCCTCCATCCGGAGGCGATCCGTCAGGAAGCGAAGAACCTGAAGATTGTCTATACGCCGCTGCATGGAACCGGACTGGTTCCGGCGACCAGGGTTTTGAAGGAGCTGGGCTTTGAGCATGTCATCGTCGTTCCGGAGCAGGAGAAGCCGGACGGAGAGTTCCCGACGGTTTCCTATCCGAATCCGGAAGCGGACGAGGCGTTTGAGCTTGGACTGAAGCTTGCGAAGGAGACGGACGCTGACCTGGTTCTTGCTACCGATCCCGATGCCGACCGTCTTGGCGTGCGTGTCCGGGATAAGGATGGCGTCTATCATACCCTGACCGGAAACATGTCCGGCAGCCTGCTTGCCGACTATGAGATCGGCCAGAGAAAGGCTCTGAAAGGACTTCCGAAGGACGGGCTTCTGATCAAGACGATCGTCACCACGAACCTGGCAGATGCGATCTGCAAGTATTACGGGGTTTCGGAGTATGAGTGCCTGACCGGCTTCAAGTGGATCGGCCGCCAGATTCTGAAGATGGAGACAGAGGGGAAGGGATCCTATCTGTTCGGCTTCGAGGAAAGCTATGGCTGCCTGATCGGTACGCATGCGCGTGACAAGGACGCGATCGTAGCGGTGATGGCGCTCTGTGAAGCGGCTGCCTACTATAAGACGAAGAATATGACACTGTGGGATGCCATGCTCGATCTGTATGAGCGCTGCGGATACTACAGGGATAACGTAACGTCGGTCAGCCTGAAGGGAATCGCCGGTCTGCAGAAGATCCAGCAGATCATGACGACGATGAGAGAGCAGGCCCCGGCTCAGATTGCCGGCCGCAAGGTGCTCAGGATCCGGGACTATGAGAAGGATCAGATTAAGGACCTGGTCACCGGAGAGGTGACGGATACCGGCCTGCCGAAGTCCAACGTGCTCTATTATGAGCTGGAAGGTGACGCATGGCTGTGTGTGCGCCCGTCCGGAACCGAGCCGAAGATCAAGTTCTACTACGGTATTGTAGGAACCTCGCTGGAGGACGCCGGCCGTCTGGATGAGGAATTCAAGAAAAAGATCGATGAAATGGTCAGAGAAATGGTGTAAAAGGGCGCAAAAAGGCCCGAAATACTGGTATTCTCTTGACAAACAAGAGGAAGTATGTTTAAGATGAATTGATGAATATTTTGCCTTTGCAGGCAAGAGCAAAAAACAAGTAGAAGGAGTAATCTCATGAATAAGACTGAACTTATCGCGGCAATGGCCGACAAATCAGGAGTGACCAAGAAGGATTCAGAAGCTTCTCTGAAGGCTTTCGTTGAGGTAGTTACCAAGGCTCTGAAGAAGGGCGACAAGGTCCAGATCGTTGGATTCGGTACCTTCGAAGTTGCAAAGAGAGCTGCTCGTGAGGGCAGGAATCCTCAGACCGGCAAGGCTATGAAGATCAAGGCTTCCAAGAGCCCGAAGTTTAAGGCAGGCAAGGCGCTGAAGGATGCGCTGAACTAAGACAGATCAGATCGAACATATGCGGAGCGGGTTTCCCGCTCCGTTTTTGTATCCGGGCAGCATCACCGGTGTCTGTCAGAGATACCGGGTTGAACAGAGGAGGATTGCATGAGGCTTGACAAGTATCTGAAGGTGTCACGACTGATTAAACGCCGCACGGTCGCAAACGAAGCCTGCGATACAGGGCGCGTTTCGATCAACGGAAAACCCGCGAAGGCATCGGCGCAGGTGAAACCGGGTGATGTCATCGAAATCGCATTTGGAACCAGGAGCGTGAAGGCGGAGGTGCTCAGTGTTGCGGAAACCGTCCGAAAAGAAGAGGCGCAGGAGCTGTTCCGGTATCTGTAATTTTTAATTTTTTGTAACAAATTGGACGAATTGCCGGATTTGGCTTGAAATAGGAGGGTTGACAGTTTAGAATAAAAATGCTTTTAGGGAGAAAAGTTTTGCTTTGGCGGATGGGGAGTTTCCGCAGAGCTTGCGACAGATTGATAAAGGGAGTTCAGCATGTCGTCTGACAGATATCCGGTTTCAAGGGAGAACCGCAGAGGTATGGTCCTGATTGTCGCCGTGGTGTGTATCATCATCGTGGCTTTGGCGGTAAAGTGCCGTGCACTTGCGGACAGGAATGCAGTTTACGCTCAGCAGATCGAGACGCTGGAGCAGAAGATTACGGAAGAAGAGGGAAGAGGCGAGAGCATCGAGTCATTCCGGCGCTACACGCATACGAATGCTTACATTGAGAAGGTTGCGCGTGAGAAGCTGGGTCTGGTTTATCCGGACGAGGTGATCTTCCAGCCTCAGGAGTGATTTCCGTGCATGATGATCAGAGTACTGCGCTCTGCGGATGTATTCCGCAGAGCGTTCTTTATCACAGAAGCAATCTCACAGAAGCAATCCGATGATCAAGTCGCCGGAAGTTGGTGAAGGATTGTCCGGGGGTCCTGACCGGGACTCCCGTCTGAGGCAGAGGGGACGGTATGCAGCAGTCTGTTCCGGAGAAAGTGAAAAAGGCGCTCAGCGCAGCCGGTGTGCAGGAAGGGAGCCGGATTCTGGCTGCCGTCTCAGGCGGCGCGGATTCGGTCTGTCTAATGCTTGCGCTCACGGAACTGGGATTTCTGGTTCATATTGTCCACGTAGAGCATGGGATCCGGGGACAGGAAAGTCTGGAAGACTGTGCGTTTGTCCGCAGACTGTGCGAAGAAAGACAGATCCCCCTTCGCGTTGTGCCGGTAGATGCGCCAGCCAAAGCCGCCAGGGACTCCGTATCTCTTGAGGAAGCAGCCCGTATGCTTCGATGGGATGCGTTGACACAGGCTGCTGCGCAGACGGGAATACCGGTGATTGCAACTGCGCATCACCGAATGGACCAGGCGGAAACCGTCCTCTGGAATCTGGTCAGGGGAAGCTCTGTTCAGGGGCTGGGCGGAATCCGCCCTGTGCGCAGGGAGCATGGCCTGACGGTGCTCCGGCCGCTGATTGACTGTGACAGGGAGCAGATTGAGGCGTATCTCAGAGAAAACCGGGTATCCTGGCGCGAGGACAGCACCAACGCGGACCTTTCCCTGACGCGCAATGCGATCCGGCGGAAAGTCCTGCCTTTGCTGGAAGAACTGAATCCGGGTGCCGTGCGGCACATTGCTGCTGCTGCATCGGATCTGCGGGAGGTGGAGGACTGGCTGCGCGCCGGGACGGACCGGGCCTGGGATACTGTCATTCTCGAAAATGGAAACGGCCGGGAATCGGATCTGACGGCTGACCGCAGCAACCTGATGAAGTGCCCCGGTCCTGTGCGCGGCAGGATCCTGCGCCGCATGGCCGCGCAGTGCCTGGGAGGAGAGAAGGACATCTCCCGGGTGCATATACAGGCGCTGGAGTCTCTTGCGGCGGGGCGCAGCGGACAGGAACTGTGCCTGCCGGATCAGCTGCGGGCTGTCAGCGAGGAAGGCGTTCTCCGGCTGACGCGCCGGAAGGCGGAAAAGACAGACCTGGTTGTTCCGCTTTCGGCGGATGGACGGTATTTTTACCCGGAAACAGGGATCTGGGTGGAGGCTTCCTATCTCACCTGGCCGGGAGGCGAGGTGCCGAAAAAGAAGTACACGAAGTATCTTGCTTATGATACAATGGCACCGTGTCCGGCCCTGCGCACCAGGAGAGAAGGCGATTACCTGATTGTCAACGCTGCTTCAGGGAGAAAAAAGCTGAAGGATTACCTGATTGACGAGAAGGTTCCCCGCCTCCTGAGAGACAGACTGCTGTTGATTGCGCAGGGAAGCCATGTTTTGTGGGTGATCGGAATGCGGATCAGCGAAGGGGCGAAGGTTCAGGCTCTTTCGAAGGCAGTCCGTGTTACGGTATCCGGTAATATCGTTCTATGAGTATGACTTAAGGAGAGAAGATGAAAGAGACCACAAGAGTTCTGATTCCGGAAGACAAGGTTGACGAGAGAATTGCGCAGCTGGGTGAGCAGATCAGCCAGGATTACGCAGGACGGCAGGTACATCTGATCGGCATCCTGAAGGGAAGCATCTTTTTTATCTGTGAGCTTGCAAAACGTATCACAGTCCCGGTGACTATGGACTTTATGTCTGTTTCAAGCTATGGAGCCGGCACCAGGTCAAGCGGCGTCGTGAAGCTGATCAAGGACCTGGATGATCCGATCAGCGGAAAGGATGTCCTGGTCGTCGAGGACATTATCGATTCCGGCCGTACGCTGAGCTACCTTCTGAAGAACCTTTCCAGCAGACAGCCCGCTTCCATCCGCCTGTGTACACTGCTCGACAAGCCTGAGCGGCGCGAGGTCGATGTGGAGGTTGATTATCAGGGCTTCCGTATTCCGGACGAGTTCGTGATCGGGTATGGTCTGGATTATGACCAGAGATATCGCAATCTGCCCTATATCGGGGTTTTATCACTGACAGAGGAGTAAGAGATTGAACAAAGGAGTGAGGGGGACCGGGCTTTATATTCTGGCCGGCCTTCTGCTGATCCTGCTGATCTTTACGCTGCGCGACAGCTTCAATGGCCGCAGCGATATCACATCGCGGGAGCTGAAGACCATGCTGGAAAACGGCAAGGTCTCCATGGTGGAGGTCGTTCAGAATGAGGAGGTTCCGACCGGATCCCTGAAGGTGACAACGACAGACAACGAACAGGTGTCTCTGAACGTCACGGACGTGAATTCGGCTGTGGAAATGGTCAGCGCGTATGATGTGACGATCCGGATACAGGATGTTTCCAGACGGAGCACTCTGTTCTCCACCTTCCTTCCGATCATCCTGATCGGCGGGATGATGTTCTTCCTGTTCGCGATGATGAACCGCCAGCAGGGCGGCGGCTCCATGATGATGAATTTCGGTAAGAGCCGCGCGAAGATGTTTACGCCTGATGCGAGAAAGGTGACCTTTGCGGACGTTGCCGGACTTGAGGAAGAGAAGGAGGAACTGCATGAGCTTGTGCAGTTTCTGTCTGAGCCGGCCCGGTTTTTGAATGTCGGTGCCAGAATTCCGAAGGGCGTGATTCTGGTCGGTCCTCCCGGAACGGGAAAAACCTTGCTGGCACGTGCGGTTGCGGGGGAAGCAGGCGTACCGTTCTTTTCTATTTCCGGGTCGGACTTTGTCGAGATGTTTGTCGGTGTCGGCGCAAGCCGGGTCCGGGATCTGTTTGATGAGGCCAAGAAGAATCAGCCCTGCATCGTGTTTATTGATGAGATTGATGCAGTCGGGCGCCGCAGGGGCACCGGCATGGGCGGCGGCCATGACGAGAGAGAACAGACGCTGAACCA
>CAMIVF010000046.1 GCA_946401715.1 uncultured Clostridia bacterium
GGGCGGCGCGGAGGCGACCACGCTTCTATAGGAGCCGGGAGCGCCGCCGTTGCAACTGAAGCAAAGCGAAGGGAAGCGAGATGTTTGCCGGACTGCCCCGCAGGCCGGGTGAATGGAGCATAACAGGAGTAACACAGTGAGAAACGCAGGAATCATAATCAGCATACTGCTCCCGATCGTCGGCGGCTTCCTCATGATGCAGAACCGGCGGATCACGGAGAAGGGCAGGAGGATCTGGTGCGAGGTGATTGCGTGCCTGACCACAGCCCTTGTGTGGTGGATTCTGCCGGGCGGCTGTATGGAGGAATTCACCATTTATTCCTTCACCCGAGGATTCCGGATCACGCTGGGCGTTGACGGTCCTGCCATGCTGTTTGCCGGCATGGTTTCCCTCATGTGGCCTTTCGTGACGCTGTATGCCTATGAGTACATGGAGCGGGCGGAGCATAAAAACAGTTTCTTCGGTTTCTACATCATGACGTACGGTGTGACGCTTGGCGTTGCTTTTGCCGGAAATGTACTGACCATGTATGTGTTCTATGAGATGCTGTCTCTGGTGACGATCCCGCTGGTCGTGCATTACCAGGATCATGAATCCATGTACGCAGGAAGGAAGTACGCGGCGTATGTCATCGGAGGCGCCGCGCTGGCTTTCATTCCGGTTGTCGTGGTGACGCTGTATGAGGAAGCCGGATTTGTGTGGGGCGGACATTCCTTCGATGTCCTTGGCCAGAAATATATGCTGCTTCTGTGGCTGTTCGGCTTTTTCGGATTCGGGGTCAAGGCTGCTGTGCTGCCGTTCCATCTCTGGCTGCCGGAGGCGACGGTTGCCCCGACGCCGGTCACGGCGCTGCTGCACGCGGTTGCGGTCGTCAATTCCGGCGTGTTCGCGGTGACAAGGCTGACCTGGTACGTGTTCAGCCCGGAGCATCTCGACAAAACGTGGGCACAGATCACGGCTCTGACGGCTGCGTCCGTCACACTGTTGTACGCGGCGGCAAGGGCGCTTCGGGAGCGTCATTTCAAGAGAAGGCTGGCGTACTCAACCGTCAGCAACCTCAGCTATATGCTGTTCGGGATTGTCCTGATGACGCCGTCCGGCCTGCAGGCAGGCCTTGCCCATATGCTGTTCCACGGCATCATCAAGATGAGCCTGTTTCTGTGCGCAGGCGCATTTATCCATCAGAGCGGAAAACACTATATCTATGAAATCAACGGGGCGGGAAGAAAGATGCCGCTGACGTTTTTCTTCTATACGATGGGCGCGCTGTCCCTGACAGGCATCCCTCTGTTTGCAGGCTTTATCTCAAAATGGAAGCTGCTGACGGCGGGTGCGGACGCAGGAACTACTCCGGCGTACCTTGGCACTGCCTGCCTGATCGGCGCGGCCTTTTTCTGTGCGGTCTATACGCTGACTGTCTCGGTGCGGGCGTTCTTCCCGGTTGAGGGAACCAGCCGGTGGGAAGATACGGATCTTTCGGATCCGGGCTGGCGGATGCTTGTGCCGATCACGCTGTTTTCCGTGATTAATGTTGCGTTTGGTGTATTTCCCGGTCCTGTCATGGGATTTCTGGAACAGGTTTCAAGAGGAGTGATGTGACATGCTTCCTTCCCTTTTGATCTTTCTGCCTTTTGCGGCCGGAATCGCGGACTATCTCATCGCCCGAAGAAGCGAGAGGAGCCGGGATCTGTTTGCTGTCGTCTTTACGTTCCTCGAGCTGCTTCTTTCCATCCTTCTTGTGACCGGAAGCATGCGCGGAGCCGGCTTCGGGACACAGATTCCGTATGCCTTCGGCGCCGGGCTGTCCTTTGCGGCAGACGGCTTCCGCAGTGTTTACAGCCTCGTGACATCGCTGATGTGGGCGTTTACGACGCTGTTTTCCCTGGAATACTTCCGGCACGAGAGAGAGCACCTCAGCCGGTATTACCTGTTTGTGCTCTTTACCCTGGGCGCGACGCAGGGGGTCATGCTCTCCGGAGATCTGATGACGACCTTCGTGTTTTTTGAGATCCTGTCCATGACCAGCTTTACCTGGGTCATGCATGAGGAAACCCCGGGCGCGGTCAAGGCCGGATATACCTATCTGTTTATCGCGGTGATCGGCGGACTGGTTCTGTTTATGGGGCTGGCACTTTTGCAGCATGCGGCCGGAACACTTGCCTATGCGGATCTCTTCGAAGCAGTGAAGACATCAGGTGCGTCCTCCGGGACGATTCTTGCGGCAGGCATCTGCATCCTGATCGGATTCGGCTGCAAAGCCGGTATGTTTCCGGTTCATGTATGGCTGCCGAAAGCGCATCCGGTGGCGCCTTCCCCGGCGTCCGCGCTTCTGTCCGGCGTGCTGACCAAGGTCGGAATCTACGGCATCTTAATGACAGGCATGGAGGTTTTGATTGATTCCGCTTCTTTTGGCTGGATCGTGCTGGTTCTCGGCAGCATCACGATGTTCCTGGGTGCGGTACTGGCGTTGTTCTCCATCAACCTGAAGAGGACGCTGGCCTGCTCGTCCATGTCGCAGATCGGCTTTATCCTGACCGGAATCGCGATGACCATTCTGCTTCAGACGCAGCACCTTACAGCGCATGAATCAGCCCACGCGGCTGCTTCAGGGGAAGCTGTTCTGTCCGCAGGGATGGCGGCTCTGGAAGGACATGCGGTCATGGCGATGAGCGGAACCGTGCTTCACATGGTGAATCACTCCATGCTCAAGCTGTGCCTGTTCTGTGCGGCGGGCGTCGTGGTTATGAATCTGCATGAGCTGGATCTGAACCGGATCCGGGGTTGGGGAAGAGGAAAATGGGCGCTCATGGGTGCATTTTTCCTCGGAGTGATTGGAATCGGCGGGGTTCCGCTGTTCAACGGCTATGCAAGCAAGACGCTCCTTCACGAGGCCATCACGGCCGGAATCGCGGAAGCGGGAGAGGGCGCAGCCATCGCTGCATCTTCTGCCGGCATTCTGTCTGTCATTGAGTGGATCTTCCTGATCTCTGGCGGCTGTACATTTGCGTATATGCTGAAGCTGTTTGTGTGTGTATTCGTGGAGAAGAACCGGGATCCGGAATTGCAGAAAAGATATGAGGAATCCGCGAGGGGATACATGCAGGGCGGCGGATACCTTGCTGTCTGCGGAACGTCCCTTCTGTTTGTTGTGCTTGGACAGAAGCCTGTCTTCAATGCGCTGGCGTCCTTTATGACAGGCCATGCGAATGTGCTGGAGGAATTCGCTCCTCTGAGCTTTGAGTGCCTGAAGGGGGCGCTGGTCTCTCTGGGGATCGGTACGCTGCTGTATGTGTTCCTGATCCGCCGTGTACTGATGCGGAAAGGGGACTATGTGAACCTGTGGCCGGAATGGCTGGATCTGGAGGACCTGCTCTACCGGCCGCTTTTGACAAAGTGGCTGCCCGCGTGTTTCGGTGCCATCTGGTCCGTCTTTGCGGAGAATAAGATCCTGTCGAGGGTGTGTCCGGCTGTCCTGAAGGGAGCCGGCGCCATCGCTTCTGTCTTTGCAGACAACAAGATACTGACCGCTGTGTGCAGGGCAATGATCCGTGTCTCATCGGCTGTGGCAAGGACGCTGTCCGTCAGCACAGACGCGGTGGTTGTCCTGATGCGCAAGACCGTGCTCAGAGAGCGCGTGATCGCGGATAACGGAAAGACGCCGGGCTTCTGGAAGAGGCGCGCGAGCGAACTCAGGACTGCCTATGAACCGATTATCGGAAACTTCTCCTTTGCGCTCATGCTTTCCTGTATCGGCATGATGATGGTATTCGGGGCGATTCTGTTTTATCTCATGCATTAAACCCGGCACAGCTGTATCAACTGTATCAAAATACAGAACCCGGCAGGATGACCTGCCGGGTTCTGTACGTGATATTCCCGTGGGAATCATGTGAGTTCGAAGCGCAGCTTTGCTTTTTTCCCATCCCAGTCTACGTTCAGCATCGCACCGTTGATCATGGAAAAGTGCGGTACCGTGTGACCGATATCCATCTCCCAGATCACAGGGATATCAGGAAAAGCGGTGCGGATCGCTTCGTCATAGGACATTTCACATTCCACATTTTCAAACAGGGTCCGTCCGATCAGGACAGCACGCGTTGTTGCCGGGCTGATCCAGCCGGCGTAGCGCATCTGCAGCAGGGTGCGGTACAGAACGGCGGAAGAGAGGGCGAAATTGTCAAAATACCAGATGATGCCATCGTCTGCGTAGCGCTGAATGAAATCCATTGTCCGGTCGAAGCCGGTTCCGATCAGATCCTTCAGGACATCGATGCAGCCGCCGATGCAGCGTCCCCGGACATGAAGCGCGTCACAGGAGGCGCGATAAACGGTCGGATCGGGGAAGACCAGAGGACCGTCTTCGAGCTGGAAGATATCCGCGCCAAGATGATGGGATCCGGTTTCCTGGACCGGAAGATCTCCCTTCAGAAAGCGGAGCATGTTCTCCAGATAGCCTGGAAGCTGCGCAGTACCGTCTTCTGCGAGCACCGTCGCATCGAAGCTGCCGCCGTTGGACCCATAGAGGGTGGCGATGTCGCACAGCGTTGTCAGAGGATACAGAATACCGGTGGGGTCAGAGGCACCCATCAGCCATTTCGGATGATCAGCCAGTACCTGCCAGTCAATATACGGCAGGATCTCGCTGAGAAAATCTCCGCCGGAAGCGCAGAACACCGCGTCGACCGCGTCCAGGGAAAACAGGCTCATCAGTTCGTCAGCCCGTTCCTGTGCGCTTCCGCCGCGCAGACTGTCCACGCGTACGTGCTCTGTCTCCCAGACCTTCCAGTCCTGCTTTCGAAGGACAGCAAGGCTTTGATCAAAGCTTTCGGTTTTATGGCCGACACCTGCACTTGGGGCACAGATTCCGATGGTGGACTGACCGGAAAGAAAACGAGGATAAATCATACGTGGCTCCTTTTTACATGAACACTCAAAGCCTGTCTTACCTGAGCGGTAACAGGACTGAAGTACAGCAGGCAGACCAGCACACAGTAAATGGGAGTCTGCACTGCAAGCTGTGTCAGCCTTGTCGGAAGGATGGCAAACAGATGATATCCATTGATCCAGACAAGACCGGCGGTTGTGACAAAGAGGGTACAGACGATGCAGGCGATGACGGTTCCCAGACAGAGCTTCCAGACGGCAGTTTTCTTTGCGCCATTGCTGCCCGGGACAAAAAGCGCGGGAATGACACCCCACAGGATCGCAGCCAGGGTGATCAGCGGGTTGACAGCATACCCCTGGATCAGACAGCCCAGCAGGTCGCTGGCCAGTCCGCACAAAGCGCCGGCGAAAGGCCCGAACCAGATACCGGCCATGATTCTCGCGACCACGCCCAGCTGAATGCGGCCAAAGCCACCGACGTTGACAGCGAGAAAGCGGGAGAGAATCAGATAGATGGCAGTGAGCGCACCCAGAGAAACAATTGTGAAGGTACACCAGACGGTGCTGCGGTTGTTTGCGGGATCCATAATACTCCTTTCCTTTCAGGCTTCTTCCTCTGAGCGGCAGATACGCCGGCAGAATCAGCCTGAGAGACTATCCCATGGAATTCCATAAGAGAAGATTATTCTCGATCACTGCCTGCAGCCGTCCCTGCTCCTTGAGCCAGGTCAGATATGAGCGGGTGGCGCAGCCGACCAGTTCATGCTGCTCGAAATTCATCCGCAGACTGTAATGATCAAAGATCTTCTGCAGAATGAAATCGTAGGAGCAAGGTTCTTTGCAGATGTTCAGAATCGTGTCTGCGATCTCATGGACTTTATCAATATTGTACTGGGCAAGCGGTACAATATCGTCTGTCGGATCTGCATGAGACGGGATAAACAGCTTTGCTTCCATCTTTTTCACGGCTTCCAGCGTATCAAGGTAAGCCTGAATGTTGATCACGTAGGTGAGCTGGTACTTTTCCAGGGTTTCCCTGGATACCAGGCAGTCTGCCAGAAAGACGATGTCGTCCCGGGTGCGGAAACCGACCATATCCCAGGAATGACCCGGCAGCGGGAACATCTTAAGCCCGGCAGGCAGGACTTCCTTTGTGAGAGGAAGGACATCGCTGGGCTGTGCCAGCAGAAACTTATGGCGAAGTTCCCCCGGCGGGTTCGCGCCGTACAGGAAAGCTGGTTCCAGAATCGGATGCCTGGAAAGGCACTGTTCGATCCCCGGCGCGTATATCTTACAGTGTGTCTGTTTCTGAAGATACTGGTTGCCGCCGATATGATCCGCGTGAGAGTGCGTGTTGTAGATGGCTTCCAGCTTCCACCCCTCCGCGTCCAGGATCCTTTTGACCTTCTTTCCCGCGTCTTTGTCATTGCCGCTGTCGATCAGGCAGACCGTATCCGGTCCGGTCCTGACCAGGCCGATCTTTGCGGGACTCTGGATATATGAGCAGTTTTCACTGATTCTGATCAGTTCATACATGACTGGAATCTCCTCCTTGCAGCAGAATCCGCCGGTCTGTCGGCAGGTCTGGCAGAGCCCGGCTGCATTCTGCATGAGTATTGACAGAATACCACATAAGAAAACGTGAGAAAACAGTTTTCTGCTGTATGCCTCCTGTAAGGGACAGCTTTTTTTCAGACAGCTTTTCTATTCTTCCTCTTCTATGCTATAATCTGAACAAGCTTTTTTTCGTCCGAAACACCGGCCGGAGGAAAGCCTGGGACAGAAATCGGGTGGAAGCAGAGGATTAAGACCTGGGAGAGAGACAAGTGAACTGGAATCCACAAGTAACGGGAATTCATGATCTGAAAATCAGCGGCTTTGTACCTCATACGGATGTCACGAAGGACGGCATCCTGTTTTCTGTTGTTGTCCCTGAAGGGGCTGAGGCGAGCCTTCTTCTGTATGAAAAAGGCAGTGAAGAAGTAAAGTGTGAGATACCGTTTCCGGCGGAACCTGCACTGGGGCGTGTGTACGCGATGCTGGTTGCCGGGATTCCTGCGCAGGATCTGGAGTACAACTACCGCATCGGCCATAAGGTTGTGACGGATCCTTCCGCACAGATCGTGGTCGGGCTGGAGCAGTACGCGGACCAGACACAGCGAAGAGAGCACCAGATCAGAGGCGCGTTTCTGAATCCGTCCTTTGACTGGGGAGAGCAGGAGAAGCGTCTTCGCATTCCTTACAGTGAATCTGTTTTCTATGAGCTTCATGTGAGAGGCTTTACGAAGAGCCGCACCTCAAAGGTGAGAAAGCGCGGGACTTTCCTCGGGATTACAGAGAAGATCCCGTATCTCAAAGAGATGGGGATTACAGCCCTGGTGCTGATGCCCTGCTATGAGTTTGACGAGGTTATGCCAGGCATGTCCGGCGCCGGCTGGAGGCCGGAGGGCCTTCGGGAGCTGGCTGCGGGTGCATCCCTTCCGCCGTCAGCGGTTGTACAGCCGATGCAGGCTGCGCTGGCAGACCATAAGAAAGCGTCCGGAGCAGGGCCTGCCGCGGGCAAAGGGCCGGGGTCCAAAGCCTTGCCGGAAGAAAGCGAGAATTACCGTGTGAATTACTGGGGGTTCGGACCAGGCTGGTTCTTCGCGCCGAAGCGGTCCTACTGTGCGACTGACGCACCGGCGGACGAATTCCGCACCATGGTGAAGCTGCTCCATGAAGCCGGGATTGAGGTCATTATGGAGATGAGCTGCCCGGAGGGGACCGATCCTGCCTACATGCAGGCCTGCCTTCTGTGGTGGAGAGAGATCTACCATGTGGACGGCTTCCTCATGCTGGCGCCCCAGGACGATGTCAACTCTGTCGCCAGGAGCCCCGCCCTGAGTGATGTGAAACTGATCTCGGATTACTTTGACACGCAGCGCATGTATCCGAAGGGACGCCCCTACCGGTTCCGGAACCTGGCTGAGTACAATGTCGGCTTCCGCTATGACGCGAGACGTTTCCTGAAGGGCGACTCCAACTGCCTGCAGTCATTTGTCTCCAGATGCCGCTACAATCCGAAGGATGCCGGCGTCATCAACGCGATTGCCGGCCATGATGGATTTACGCTCTGTGACCTGGTTTCCTATAACGACAAGCATAACGAGGCCAACGGAGAGAACAACCGGGATGGCGCCCGGAATGAGTACTCCTGGAACTGCGGCGTAGAGGGAAAGACGAAAAAGAAAGAGATCATGCGCCTTCGGCTCCGCCAGATGAAGAACGCGCTTGCGATGGTGATGCTGGCACAGGGTACGCCCATGCTGTGCGCAGGCGACGAGATGATGAACAGCCAGGAGGGCAATACGAATCCATACTGCACAGACTCTGAACTCAGCTGGGTACAGTGGAATACGTCAAAGGACGCTCTTGCGCTGCGCGAGTACGTGAAGAACCTGATCGCGCTGCGCCAGTCCCATCCGCTGCTGCATCAGAATGTGGAGCTGACCGGCTCGAGCATGGGCGGATTCTTCCCTGATTTTTCCTGTCATGGTTCGAATGCATGGTTTGCCTCTTTCGACCAGCAGGAACGCAGTGTGGGAATGATGTACTGCTCACAGGATCCTGACCGGGAGGAGGTACTTTTGAAGGAAACGCAGATGAGGAAGGCGGCCCGGAAGAAGAGAAGGAAACAGAGCCAGCCGGAAGAAGCAGTCCTGACCGCGGAGCAGGAGGCTGTGCCGCGGAATGCGTCAGACCCGTCTGCGGCAGATCAGCCGGAAGAGAGAGAATCCTACCTGTATGTGGCATACAATCTTCACTGGGAGAAGAGAGAACTGGCACTGCCGGCACTTCCTTCCGGAAGAGAGTGGCATGTCGCAATCGATACCTCCATAGACCGGTTTTCCGGGAAGGAGGAAGCTGCAGGCACGGGCGGCGCACAGGAGAAGGGCAGGAGCGTACTGATGCCGGGGAGATCGATCCGGGTGCTGGTCGGATAAGCCCGGAGGCAGAGCAGGATGGAGTGAAAGATGCAAGAAGCTGCGATCATAGATGCTAAGGTAGTTACGCCCGGAATCCGCGACGCTGTCATACGCGAAGCCGGGGTCACCAAGGACGCGAAGGCCGTATTCCACACGGAAACGCCGGGGCGTTTTGACGGAACCCCGTCGGACGGCAGGATCACGCTGAAGAAGGCCACAGGGCACCTGATGACGGTGCTTATGCATAAGAAACTGGTGGCGGAAGGCTGTTTCCGTGTAGGACTGTACCGGCAGGGTCTGCTCCATGATCTGTCCAAGTTTCACCCGGTAGAGCTGCTCAACGGTTTCAGGTATTACCAGGGCGGAAAACAGAGCCCGAACAACGGGGAACGCGTTGAGAAGGGATACTCTGAGGCCTGGATGCACCACAAGGGCCGCAACCGGCACCATTTTGAATACTGGACGGATTACAATACAGAGGCCGTGAAGAAAGGGCTGAACCCGGTTCAGCCGGTGCAGATGCCCAGAAAATATGTGGCAGAGATGCTGATGGACCGGATCGCCGCCTCCAAGAACTACATGAAAAAGAACTATACCGACGCAGCGCCCCTGGATTACTATGAGAGGGGAAAAGCCGGGAAGATGATTCACCCCGAAACGGCGAAGGAGATGGAGCAGATGCTCCGGATCCTGAAGGAAAAGGGAGAAGAAGAATTCTACCGTTTTGTGAAGGATCATTATCTGAGCGGCGGCGCTATGGAATAAAAGAAACGAACCAGAACCAAAGAACAGGAGACATTGATATGAACAAAGATCACAAGGTACTCTACAGCGGCATGCAGGCGACAGGGAATCTGACGCTTGGGAATTATCTCGGCGCCCTGAAGAACTGGGTCGGCCTGGCTGACGAATATGAGTGCTACTATGGCGTAATGGATCTGCATTCTCTGACCGTCCGCCAGGATCCGCCGGCATTCCGCGCACACGCGAGAGAGCTGATGATGATCTACATCGCGGCGGGCATCGATCCGGAGAAAAATGTGCTGTATCTGCAGAGCAGCGTTCCGTGCCACGCGGAGCTTGCCTGGATTCTCAACTGCTACACCTACATCGGTGAGCTGCAGCGCATGACGCAGTTTAAGGACAAGTCCGCAAAGCACGCGGACAATGTCAACGCCGGCCTGTTTACCTATCCGGTTCTGATGGCTGCGGACATCCTGCTGTACCAGGCAGACGTTGTACCGGTCGGCAAGGACCAGCTGCAGCATCTGGAGATCACCCGCGATATCGCACAGCGCTTCAACGGAATCTACGGCGATGTGTTTACGGTGCCGGAGCCGTATATCGGCAAGATCGGAGCGCGTGTCATGTCCCTGCAGGACCCGTCGAAGAAGATGTCCAAGTCGGATGAGAATCCGAATGCTTCGATCTATCTGCTTGATGATCCGGATACGATCCGCAGAAAGTGCAGGCGCGCGGTGACGGACTCTGAGGCGACAATCGCTTACCGCGATGAACAGCCGGGTCTGAAGAATCTGTTTGACATCTACTGCGCGTGTACAGGGAAAACGCCCGAAGAAGTGGTTCACGAATTTGCCGGCTGCGGCTACGGCCAGGTCAAGGAAGCTTTGTCAGAGGCGGTGATCGCTGTACTGGCGCCGCTTCAGGAGAAGGTGAAGGAACTTCAGAAGGACAAGTCCTACATCGATAACGTCATGAAGACCAACGCGGAGCGCGCTTACTACACGGCGAACAAAACGCTGCGCAAGGTGAAGAAGAAGATTGGCC
Organism: uncultured Clostridia bacterium; assembly: GCA_946401715.1. Taxonomy (GTDB): domain Bacteria; phylum Bacillota; class Clostridia; order Lachnospirales; family Lachnospiraceae; genus Porcincola. The sequence goes on from CAMIVF010000046.1 coordinate 10,639, forward strand.
TGACGGACGTGCGCTGAGAAAAAGCGGGATAAAAAAAGGCACCGGTCATTCGGTGCCTTTGCCATGCGCCATTCCGTTGAACGTTCTCTTTCTGCGGTCCGTCATGCCTGGTGCGCGCTGGCTCCGGCCCGCTTCAGGTTCTCGATATAGCTTTTGCCGAGTTTCGTAAGCTCAACCCTTGCCTTCTTGATGTAGCCGATCGTCATCACATCTGTGCTCTGCAGCGGAACGGCAACATAATCCGATCCGTTGAGATCCTCCGTGATGATGCCGGAACAGAGGGTAAATGCATTCAGCCCGACCATGAGATTCAGAAGGGTCGCACGGTCGTCGGCCTTGATAATCTTTTTATAGTCATAGGTGCTCAGGACTTCCTCGGCAAAGTAGAATGAATTATAATCTCCCTGCTCAAAGGACAGGCACGGCCAGGGCTGCAGCTCCTCAATGGAGATGGAGGCTTTCGAAGCAAGCGGATGCTTTCTGGCAAGGTACACCGAGATATTGCAGTCAAAGAGCGGATGGAATTCCAGGCCGTATTCATGGAAGATCTTCGTGAGGGCTTCCCGGTTGAAGTCATTGAGGTAGAGAACGCCCAGCTCGCTTTTCATGTTGCGGACATGGTTCATGACGGTGTGCGTCTTCGTCTCATGAATCGCGAATTCGTAGTTGTCCAGCCCGAATTCGTCCGCTGTCTGGATAAATGCCTTGACGGCGAAAGAATAATGCTGGGTGGAAACGGAGAACCTGGTTTTGCGGGTGGTTCTGTCGATAAACCGCTCTTCGAGAATCTCATACTGAGCGATGATCTGCCTGGCGTAGCCCAGGAATTCTTCTCCGTCCTGCGTGATGGAGATGCCGCGGTTTGACCGCAGGAAGAGTGTGAGACCGAGCTCCTTCTCCAGCTCGCGGATCGTGCTGGACAGGGAAGGCTGTGTGATATAGAGCCGGTGGGCTGCTTCGTTCATGCTGCCGCAGTCGGCGACGGTGACAGCGTATCTCATCTGCTGAAGGGTCATGGGATACCTCCAAAATAATCTGCCGCAAGGCAGTGAAAACTCCTTATGTATTGTAGCCGATGACCGGTTTTGTCCGCAAGCCGGTCATCCGGAAAAACGGCTGGCCGCAAGCCGTGACATGGGCCTGTTTCATGAATGATAATTGACAAAAGACAAAGGATATTCAAAGGAAATGGAATCAGGAGAACTCAAATTTAATTTCTGTAAAGATTTAGATGGGTTCAATTCCACAGTGGTCTTCGATAAAAATGAGACTCAGGTTTTATTCGCAGGTTCAATAAATGG
>CAMIVF010000047.1 GCA_946401715.1 uncultured Clostridia bacterium
TCATCAGAACGATCTCTTGTATTGATTCCGAACCATATCATTACACCGGCTACATCATTATAGAACAAACTGATTATGAAGAAAAGACGCTGTTTTCAGGCTTTCAGCGTTGCCATGATGTATCTTTTCCGGGGGACCGGTGATCGTCTGTACAGTACGGAAACAGAAATATCAAAGGGAGGTACTGACGATGAGAAAGAGGAGATTGAACCGCAGTGCCCGAGGTTTTATACTGGTTTTATAAAGAAAACGAAAGACGGCAGGAATTGGTATACATGAACCCGGGAGCTTACGGCGATCACCCGCGATGCTGCGCCGGTACCGATCGGGGCACCTATAGCAAGACAGATGTGAGGGGGATCGTTTTCACGGTTCCCTGCGTTCTGTGCTGTAAGGAGGAATTCCATTGAAGATCAGAAGTGCAGATCCGGAAGATGCGGTGCGTCTGCTTGAGATATATGGATACTATGTCAGGAATACAGCAATTTCATTTGAGTATGAAGTGCCTTCGACAGAGGAGTTTATGAACCGCATCAGGAATACACGCAGGAAGTATCCCTGGCTGGTTCTGGAAGAGGATGGCCTGATACAGGGATATGCTTATGCCGGTGTTTTCAAAGGCAGAGCTGCCTATCAGCATTCCTGCGAAGTATCCATCTATCTGGAGAGAAATGTGAAAGGCCGGGGCTATGGCAGAGTGCTGTACCGGGCACTGGAAGAGGAATTGAAAGCACAGGGGATCCGAAACCTGTATGCATGCATCGCCTGTCCGATTGTCGAAGATGCATATCTGACGAGAAACAGCGAACAGTTTCATCAGCATCTTGGGTTTCAGAAGGTCGGGGAGTTTCATAGGTGCGCTTATAAGTTTGACCGATGGTACAACATGATCTGGATGGAGAAGATGATCGGGGAGCACTGCTGACAGAAACTGCACGAAAGGGGATATGGGAGGCACAGGTAAGATGAAGATTCTGATTGCATCAGACATACATGGATCGGCGCATTACTGTCAAAAGCTGCTTGCCGCGCTGGACAGAGAAAAGGCACAGCGTATGATTCTGCTTGGAGACATCCTCTATCACGGTCCGCGCAATGATCTGCCGGTGGAGTATGCGCCGAAAGAAGTCATTGCCATGCTCAATCCGCTGAAGGACCGGATCTGCAGTATACGGGGAAACTGTGAGGCAGAAGTGGACCAGATGGTGCTGGACTTCCCGGTACTGGCAGATTACTGTCTGATTCCGGCCGGGCAGCATATGATATTCTGCACGCATGGCCATATCTATAACGAGAACAATCTGCCGCCGATGATGCCCGGAGACAGCCTGCTGTACGGTCACACACACATTCCGAGGGCGGAATTGTGCAAAGACAAATGGATGTTGAATCCGGGGTCTGTTTCCATCCCGAAGGACGGAAATCCGCCGAGCTATGCAGTACTTGAGAATGGAGTATTCTCGGTGCGGAAGCTGGATGGCACAGAGTTTATGAACGCGGTAATTATGTAGGGATCACTCGCCAGATTCAGTCTGAAACAGAAGAAGGTGTTGTCAGGGCCATCCCATATGAATATGACCACTAAGAGTAAAATGACATCATATATCCTCAAGTGCATCGTGATCGTGTCGGCTGTCACGGGCGTCTGGCTGAGCGCAGCCGGAGGCAGAAAGAGCTTCATGGGCGGGAACCGGGTATTCATGTACTTTACGATTCAGTCCAATATCGCAATCGCGGTGATCTGTGCAATCGGCGGGATCCTGATCATCAGGTCCGACTGGCTGAAGGAGTGGTGGTTTGTCGTTCAGTTTGCGGGAACCGTTGCGATCACACTGACCGGTGCGGTGTTCTGCTTCATTCTGGCGCCGGTCTTCGGACCAATGGCCTGGAACCTCCAGAATGTTTTGACACATGTGGTTGTACCGATTGCTGCCGTGGCAGATTTTTTTGTCACAGGGGTCTATGGAAATATCGGATATGGCAGCCTGTTTTTCGTAACACTGCCGCCGATGGCATACGTCATATATGCCGGAATCGGTTTCATTGCCGGATGGGAGTTTTCAAGGGGTGCGAACTATCCGTACTTCTTCCTGAACTGGGGAAGTCCGGCAGGTGCATTTGGCTTTACAGATGAGCTGCCGTATATGGGATGCGTGTGGTGGATTCTCCTTCTTCTCACAGGGCTGATCATAGTCGGAGCCATATATCTTGCAGTACTGAATCTGCTTAAGAAGCAGTTTATATGAGACAGCGAAACAGTGAAAGAGGAGGAAGATTCAGGAAAAAATGGGATCATGAAGGTTTTGATGAATCAGAAAGCGCAGATGCGAACGAGGTGATTTTGATGTTTCGAAAAGGCACCCTGCAGGACAAAGACATGGCGCTCGTATACAATACCGCTTCGAAATGGGAAGCAGATATGGCAGGAAAACTGCTGGAAGAAGCAGGAATTCCTGCTCTGATCATGGACCGTGAAGACTCCGGTGCGTACCTCCGGATTTTGGGACTGGGAAGTCCTTTTGGAATGGACGTATATGTAAACCGGTTGCATGAAGAGCAGGCAAAGAAACTGCTCGAAGAAGCCTTCTCGGAGAAGGAAGATCTTTCCGAACAGGAGCTGGAGGAACTCGCCATGGAAGTATCTTCAGATGAAGTCTGAGTGAGTTAAGGAAATGATTCTTATGAAAGAAAAGACATTTGCTACGTCTTGCGGGACGATCCATTATTGGGTAAATGAAATCCAGACGGAATCGGCACTGGTTTTTCTTCCCGGTCTGACCGCCGATCACAGGCTGTTTGATAAGCAGATCGAATCCTTTGAAGGAAAGTGCCGCGTCCTTGTGTGGGATGCCCCGGCAGCTGCGGCAGCTCGTCATGGCATCGTAGGCGGCTGCCGCAGTTATAATGAAAGACGAAGTTTGAGCGGCTTCTTATGTGAAAGCAGGCTGAGATAAGGGTTTATGAATGATGAAAGCTTTCATTGTGTATTGTCATCCGTCAGAGGATTCTTTTACAAGAAATGTCCGTGATGCCTTTATCAAAGGCATCACGGATTCAGGGAATGAATACGTCCTTTCTGACCTGTATAAAGATCATTTCAAAACGGATATGACCGAGGAGGAATATCTCCGGGATGCATATTACCGGAATACGCCGGAGGTTGCGGAAGATGTGCTTGCTGAACAGGCAAAGATCAATGCGTCCGACGCGATTGTTTTTATCTATCCGGTATTTTGGTCAGAGGCACCCGCCAAGTTAGTCGGGTGGTTTGACAGAGTGTGGTCTTACGGGTTTGCATATGGCGAGAAGACGATGAAAACGCTGGAGAAAGGCCTGATCCTATGCTCCGCAGGCAATCCGCTGGAGAGACTGGAGCAGACCGGCATTCTTGACAGCATGAAAAAAGTGATGCTTGTTGACAGACTGTCTGACCGGGTCAGGCAGGCGGAGTTCATCGTGTTTGAGAATACGTCGCGGGAGAATGAACTGCGGGAGAAAAACTGGGAGAAGTATTTAAGGATTGCATATAAAAAGGGAAAAGAGTATTTTTAACAGACTGGAGAAAGGACACACTCAGCTATATCTGGATTCCGCTGAAGAAGGACGAAGGCTAAAAATGGCTGATATCATCAGGAATTTTGGGCAGTACATCTGCAAAAACGCACTGCAGCACCCCGCCTATACCCGGAAACTGCTTCTTGCCGGTTATCGTGCCTTTGGACTCAGGCTGGCACTTGCTCCGGACAGGCGGCTGCCTGCCTCCCGTCAGTTTTCTGCCCGTCATATCAACCGGACCGTCACAAGAATGCTGTCCCACCCGGAAAAAGCAGCCCTGGTCAGCGTCTTTATGCCCTGTGAATTGCTGGAGGCCATGGACATCGTGCCGATGTGTGCAGAGATGTACTCCGCTTTCCTGTGCGGGGCCTGGGCGGAATCTGTCTTCGCAGAGTCTGCCGAGGCGGAAGGGATCGCCGAAACCTTTTGCTCTTATCATAAAGTTCTTCTCGGCAGTGCATATGCGAAGATTCTGCCGGCCCCGGCCATGGTGGTCAACACATCCCTGCTCTGCGACGCAAACAACCTGACATTTCGGGAACTCGCAGAGTTTTATCAGATACCGCAGTATTATGTCGATGTGCCAAAGGACCAGAACGAAGAGAGCGTCCGGTATGTGGCGGATCAGTTCCGGGAGCTTACTGCTTTTCTGGAAGACTGTACCGGGAAGAAACTGGATCCCGGCCGTCTTCGGGAGAATATGGTGCGCAGCCGGGACACGGTCAATTCCCTTCTATCCTGCATGGAGTACAGAAGCAGCCGCTGTCTTCCCGGCGATGTAACCAGCGAGCTCTATGAGATCTATCTTTCCCACAATGCGCTTGGGACAAAAGGGGCCGCGAAGTATGCCGATCTGCTCCTTCATGATTTCAGGAACGCCCAGCCTGCAAAAGGGATCAGGCTGCTCTGGCTTCATACCATACCGCAGTGGCAGAAGCCTGTGAGGGAACTTCTGAACTTTAGTGACCGCTGCCAGATCGTTGGCTGTGATTTGTCTTTTGAAGGACTGGTGGATATCGATCCGGATCAGCCTTATGAAAGCATGGCAAGACGGCTTGTCTTCAGCCGGTGGAATGGGGGGCAGGAGCGGGTCGACGCGGCCCTGGAGACTGCCAGGGCGCTGCATGTGGATGGGGTGATCTGTTTTTGTCACTGGGGCTGCAAACAGACAATGGGACTGTCAGGAGTATTGAAGAATCAGCTGGAAAAGCAGGGCTTCCCAACTCTGATTCTGAATGGTGATGGCTGTGACAGACGAAACGCGTCCGACGGGCAGACGTCTACCAGGCTGGCTGCTTTTCTGGAAATGATAGAGAAGGGGAAGCATCATGGCTGACACGGTTTACTACGTCTGCAAATATACACCGCTGGAACTGCTGGAAGGGTTTGACATTCCCTTTGAGAGACTGGATCCGGCTCCGGTGTCCTTTGAATGTGCCGACAGCTGTGCGCATCCCAATCTCTGCGGCTATGGGAAAGCGGTTCTGGAAGAGGTACTGGAAAAAGGGATTGACAGCCTGCTTCTGGTGGATTGCTGCGACGTCTGCCGCCGGATTTACGATGTGCTTCTTGACCGGGGAAACATGAAATTTCTTTTTCTTTTTTCCCTTCCGCATAAGAACGGTAATGCGGAGGTTTCCCTGATCGAAAAGGAACTGCGGCGTCTGAGCGAAGCCCTGAAGGACGTCTTCGGACGTCATCTGAAGGAAGAAAAGGCTTTCGCCTCCTGGCATAAGTCAGCACAGGCTGCTGACTTGAAAGAGCCGCATATTCTCCTGACCGGAGCGCACGGCGGTAAAGTTTTGCTGGATACGATCCGTGAAAGGATTGTCCTCCCGGTGGTGGATCATACCTGTACCGGAAACCGCCGGCTTTTGGCGCCGGCGGGTGGTGACTTTTACAACGGTTATGCCCATGCGCTCCTGAAACAGGAGCATCCCTGTATGCGGATGCAGTTTCGCCGGGAAGAATCCGATCCTGATGCTGCAGGCATCATTTGTCATACCGTGAAATTTTGTGATTACTATGGCTTTGCCTACCGGCATCGCCGGGAAAACAGCGAGGTGCCTCTCTTGAAAATCGAAACGGACAGTACGCCGCAATCAAGCGGACAGCTGCACACACGCCTTGATGCATTTCACGAAACCATACCGGCACAAAACAGCATCTCAGACGGAAAGAAGAAAACGATTCGTTATGCCGCCGGGGTGGACAGCGGATCAGCCAGTACCGATGCTGTGATACTGGACCGGGAGTACCATATAGCAGGTTCGGCTGTGATACCCACAGGCCAGGGCGCCGCGTCCGGCGCAAAGAAAGCCCTGGATCTGGCCCTTGCGCAGGCCGGTATTTCTCTGTCCGATCTGGATGCCATTGTCACGACGGGGTACGGCCGTGAGACGGTCGGTGTCAGTGATGCTTCTGTTACCGAGATCACCTGTCACGCCAGAGGCGCCCATTTCCTTTATCCGAAGGCCCGTACAGTCATCGATATCGGCGGGCAGGACTCCAAGGTCATCCGAATCGATGAAACCGGTGCTGTGATCAATTTTGTGATGAATGATAAATGCGCTGCAGGTACCGGGCGATTTCTGGACATGATGGCACGGACTATGGAACTCGATCTGTCCAGCATGAGTGAGATGGGACTCCATTGGCAGAACAAGGTTGTTATCTCCAGCATGTGTACGGTCTTTGCCGAATCGGAAGTCGTCTCGCTGATTGCCCGGAACACGCCCGCAGAAGACATCATTCACGGACTCAACATGGCGGTGGCAGGAAAAACAGTGCCCCTGGTTCACCGTCTTGGAGGGGAGCCGTCCTACATCATGACGGGAGGCGTGGCGCATAATAAGGGGGTTGTAAAGGCACTGGAGGAGAAACTGGGAGAGCAGATCTTTGTATCGGACAAGGCACAGCTGTGCGGAGCGCTGGGGGCAGCGCTCATTGCGCTGGAAGGAGGCAGAAAATGAAAAAGAGACTTGCAATGATCCTGATGGGGTGTATTCTTTCGATTTCAGCGGCGGGTTACGGAGCTGAAACGGAAGCAGATCTTTCGACAGACAGAAGCGGAAATCCCATTTCCCTTCCTGACAAGGCAGAGCGCATCATCTCCATGGCACCCTCTACGACAAGGGTTTTGATTGATCTGGGCCTTTCCGGTCAGATTGTCGCTTGCGATACCTATTCCTTTGCAAGTTATGGTGCGGAGCTTTCGGAGGAGATTCCTCAGTTTGACATGATGGCGCCGGATCAGGAGCAGATCATCGCGCTTGGTGCGGACATTATTTTCACGACAGGTATGAGCGCCAGCCAGGGCACAGACGTGTTCGAAGCGGTCCGTGAATCCGGCGTATGCACGGCAGATATTCCAAGCAGTGCTTCCCTGGAGGATATTGAGGAGGATATCAGATTTATCGGTGCATGCGTCGGCAAGAGCGAAGAAGCCGGAGCGATTGCAGATGATATGCATAAGAAAATCGAAGAGCTGTCAGAGATCGGAAGCAGTATTCCGGAAGAGGAGAAGAAGCGTGTTCTTTTTGAGCTGTACACGCCTTCGGCAGATAATCCCATGATATATACGGCAGGAAAGGATACCTATATCAATGAGATGATAGAGCTGATCGGAGCCGTGAATGTCGCCGCCACAGAAGCGGATCAGTGGCCTGCCCTTTCGGAGGAGGCAGCGATCGCGGCAGATCCGGATGTGATTCTGACAGCAGACATGTATACCCCGGACGTCATCAATGCTATCCTGAATATGTCCGGATGGGAACATGTCAAGGCTGTTGAAAATGCAGAAGTATATCAGCTGAGCAGTGATGAAGTCAATCAGCCAAATCAGCATGTCATGGATGCCATGATCGAGATGGCGCAGGCCATCTATCCTGATCAATATGAAGAATTCTCTGTTGATGAAGCCGCGTAATCAGGCTGCACTCTCAAACTGCACATGGAAGATCGGTGCGGCCATCCTTGCCGGACTGGCTGCACTGATCCTGGGAATCTGTATCGGAAGCGTGAACATAGCTCTTCCTGATACGGCGTCGATCATACTTGCGAAGCTGTCCGGCGGTGCCGTAAAAGACTCCATCGATGCTTCGCTTGTTTCCATCCTGTGGGAAATCAGAATCCCGCGGACACTTTGCGCATATCTGGTTGGAGGAGCCCTGGCAGTCAGCGGGGCGGTTATTCAGTCCCTCCTTCAGAACCCGCTTGCCTCTTCCTATACGCTTGGGGTATCTTCCGGGGCATGCCTTGGTACGGCGCTCATCATTATAACCGGAGCGGGGAGCGCTTCCATCGGATATTTTCTGCTGCCGGCAGCAGGCTTCGGCAGCGGACTTGGAACGGTTCTTCTAGTGATCGTGATTGCGTCAAGACTCGATTCAGGATTTCAGAATCATACGATCATTCTGTTCGGAATGATTGTTTCCCTCTTTGTCAATGCTGTCATGACCATGCTGAGCGCGCTGAATAAGAGCCATATGCAGAGATTGATTCTGTGGCAGATGGGAAGCTTCTCAGGGAGACGCTTCTCACATGCGGCGGTGATTTTCGTCTGCGTGCTGGTCGGGACGGTTTTGACTGTATTCTTTCACCGGGAACTGGACATTCTGTCTTTCGGAGACGAAGAGGCGGCCGCGGTGGGAGTTGACCGGAAGCGAATCAAGATTCTGCTGCTGGTCCTGTCGTCTTTTTTAACCGGCGTTTCTGTTTGCTTTACCGGCGTCATCGGGTTTGTAGATCTGACGATCCCGCATATTGTAAGAAAGATATACGGCTCCACACATAAGGTTGTGATACCGATGAGCTTCATTCTCGGGGGCGCGTTCATGACACTCTGCGACCTTCTCGCACGGACACTCATGGCACCGCAGGAGATTCCGATCGGAGCGATCACGGCTTTTATCGGCGCACCGTTTTTCCTGTGGGTCTATTACAAGGGGAGAATATAGATGCCGGACAGTATGATCATTTTGAAAAATGTGTCCGCCGGATACGGGAAGCACAAGGCGGGAAAACCTGCGGAGGAAGCACTTGTGGTAAAAGAGATCTCTTTTGAGATCGCTCAGGGGCACAGTGTCTGCCTGGCAGGCCCGAACGGGAGCGGAAAGACCACGCTTCTTCGTGTGATCGCAGGATTGCTCCCTGCACACGGGGAGATTCTGGTGGACGGTAAAAACATCAGCAAGATCAGGCGAAAGGAAGCTGCGTCCTATATGTCTTTCCTGTCGCAGATGACCCGGGTTTATTATTCATTCAGCGTATATGAGACTGTCATGCAGGGCAGATATGTGCATGGAGGGTCCTTTTTCTCCCGGCGAGCGGCTTCCAGAGACAGGGAGGTTGTAGAGGAAACGCTGGAAAGCCTGGGCCTGCAGGACTTGTCAGGCAGGCAGATCACCACTTTGTCGGGAGGGCAGATTCAGAGAGTGATGCTGGCAAGATGCATCGCGCAGGAAAGCCCTGTGATGATACTGGATGAACCCTTGAACTATCTTGACATGAAGATTCAGTCGGAGTTCATTGATTACCTATTCCGGTGGCGTGAGAAGCCTGTGAAGACGGACTGGGGAAAGGAATACCAGCCTACCATCATCGGCGTGTTCCACGATATCAGCATAGCCGCATTCATTGCAGATGAAGTGGCCATGATCTCGGAGGGAAGGCTGCTGGCTTTCGGAGAGAAAAGGGATGTCCTGACAGAAGAGATGCTCGAAAAAACATACCAGTTTGATGCGGCAGGATATCTGAGGAAATACAGATCCTGTTTCTCCGGCTGATCCCGAAGCGTTATATACCTATATTCTCCCAGGGTGAACCTCCATACCCCGGATTCCTGTGTTCCTGAAAGAATCATATCACGTCCTGTCAGTTTTTCCCTGTCATCATTGTTCTTTTCTGACGCTGCGCTCGTATAAGAAAATGTGAATTACGATTCATGATTATTCCACAGAACTGACACAGGCTGCTTTTATTCTATAAGCAGTAAACTGATAAAAAGGAGGTGTGCCCACATGGAGAAGAAAGATAAGATGCAGGAGATTCGGATGTGCTTCCAGACATATTTCAACCTTTATGGTATCGTTCCGGACGTTCAGGAAATGCTGGAATGGCTGGGCGCATCCTATAAGGACATGATACCGGAGTATATGAGCCAGAGATCCGCGGCATGATGAAGGAAAAGGCGGTTCGTTTTCTGAAACGGATAAAAGCAGAGTGCGGCAACAGGGAAACAGTGATTCTGTTTGCTCTGATTGTTGCTGTCATGTACTGCCCGGTGTGGGGCGGGTATCTGCTGTATGCCATCTTCAGATGGAAATTGTGTTTTGCTGTGGCGTCTGCTTATCTGGTCTTCTGGGCAGGGCTGTTCACGCCGTTCTTTCCATGCTGTATCGCGATTACATTGTTTCTGAAGAAGATAATGAAGAGATACCGGAAGAATGGTTTACAACAGACGGAAGGAGATCCGCACGGAACAAAAACTGTCACAGGCACAGCTTGCTGAAGCGATCCGAACATGATAGGTACGAACATGATAGCTGGGGTCAAAAGATGCTTTTGACCCCAGTATTATAGTATAATCGGACAGACATCAGAGCTTCAGCTGCAGATTGTGATGAGAGAAGGGTTTTCAGGGATCCAGAAGGGGGCGGCTATGAGCGCAATTACCATCAGTGAAGATAAATGTGTGGGATGTTCTTTATGTGTGAAGGACTGTCCTGGCTTCTGTCTGTATCTTGAGGACGGGAAGGCACATGTACATGATACCGGCTGTATTGAATGCGGCCACTGCTATGCGATCTGTCCGCAGGGCGCGGTTCGTATGAATGGTTATGACTGCAAGGAGGAGCCGGTCGTTTCCATGACAGAACTGGACAGCCAGACGCTGCTTGCTGCCATGAAAAGCAGAAGGACGGTCCGGCAGTTTACAAAGCAGCCGGTAGAACGGGAGAAGATAAAACAGATTCTGGAAGCCGGAAGATACAGTCCGACCGGAGGGAATTCCCAGAGTGTGACATTCACCATTCTGGGCTGCCGGCAGGAAAGAGCTGAAAGGATCTGTGTGGATATCTTCCGAAAAGGACAGAGGATCGGTGCGTCCATTGCCGCACCATTGAAGAGAATCGAGATCTCAGATTCCTTCTTCTTTAAGGATGCACCGCTCGTCATCGTAGTATCCGCAAGAAACAGTGTAGATGCGGGACTTTCCAGTTCTTATATGGAGATTATGGCGGAAAGCCTGGGGCTGGGTGTGCTGTACAGCGGATTTTTCGTGATGTGTGCCAGGGTCAGCCGGAAACTGAGAAACCTGATGAAGCTTCCGAAAGGACAGAAGGTCGTAACCTGTATGGTGATCGGATATCCTGCCGTGAAGTACCAGCGGATCGCGCCACGGAAGAAGGTTAAGGCAAGGGTACTGTGAACGCGGTTTCTGTGAAGCTAGAAAGATTTGCTTTCCCGGGGCCGGGCCGATCCTTCTTTCGCGTAGAAACCCGGATCGCAGAGTCTGTACTTCCGAAGTGTGTTCCTCAGCTTATAACAGCGGGGCATAAACGTGACGTAGGTCAGTCCGCCGGAAAACGCGGCACCCAAAACCGGAATCGCAGAGGCGAACAGATCGGCAAAGCTCTGCGCAGAGGCTTTGGTTCCGATTTTTGAGAGAATCTTTCCAAGGACCGGATTGATCACACTTTTATTCAATGCCTTCTGCGGAAGCTTTCGGGCTATATTGTCCGCCACCTTTGCGGCGATCTGGTTTGCTGTTTCGGAAGCGCCATGGACACCGAACATAATCCCGACAAATACGAGGATGTAATTCAGGGTTTCCTCATCAATGGTATTTTCATTTAGCTGGAATTCGGGGAATCCATACAGGTACGCAAGTTTCTGCACGATACGAAGGATATGGGCATAATACGAAACCAGATCGGCACTGACAGAGCCAATCGCAGCGATGCCGCCGGGAAGGCTGGCAAGCGCGGAAAGAGCGGTCACCTTGTTGGTCTCATAATCGATCGCGTTTTTGGCAAGGGTATCGGCGGCGCATCTGGGAATGCCGGCTCTGGCAGGGTTGTACCGGATCGCCTCTGCCACTGTTTCCTCGCTGTAGTATTTGATCAGTTCCTTGCGAAGGAAGGCAGCTCTGTCGATCTTTACGCCCGGAACCTGGATGGCATAGTGAATGATCTGACTGATATCCAGTCCTTCGATATAATTCTTTGCAGCAGCGGTAAAATCAGGCAGCTTGAATGCTTTCATTTCAAACCTCTTCTTTATGATCAGGTATAGTGAGTGTTACAATATTATGATTACAGCGCCCCTGCATG
>CAMIVF010000048.1 GCA_946401715.1 uncultured Clostridia bacterium
TTCCGTATAGTCCCAGTTTTTTCAGGAGGTTGCATGCTCCTGAAAGTGCGCGGCCGGTTGAGATCACAACCAGGTTTCCCTTTGAGAGAAATGCGTCGATCGCGATGCGGTTTTCTTCACTGAGTGTCTTGTCTGTGTTGACCAGTGTGTCATCGATATCTGAGAAAAACAGGATTTTCCCGGAGAGTTTTTCCTGTGTCATAGACTGGTGCTTCCTCCTTCATAATGCTGGATTCAGTAACTTCCGGCATCAGTATAGGAAGTGCAAACTGCCTTGTCAATCGATGAACGGCAGGATATACTAACCAGAAATACAAGATAAGTCTGTACTCGAATGATGACCAGAGAAAGGCAGAAGACAGGAAAATGACACGGAAGCTGTATTACGAAGATACCTGCACAAAGGAATTTGACGCGCTTGCAACGGCATGCGGGCAAAAGGGAGAGCACTTCCTGGTGACGCTGGACGCGTCTGCGTTTTATCCGGAAGGCGGAGGACAGAGCGGGGACAGAGGCATACTGATCCTGCAGGACCAAAGCGAAGTGAAAGTCCTGGATACACACGAAAAAGGGGAGGATATTGTCCTGACCTGCTCCGGGCCGGTTCCGGCCGGTGAGCGTGTCCACGGGATCCTGGACTGGGAGTTTCGGTTTGACCGTATGCAGAACCATACGGGTGAGCATATCCTGAGCGGCCTGATTCATGAGCGCTATGGTTATCACAATGTCGGGTTTCATATGAGCCAGGACAGGGTGACCATTGACCTTGACGGGGAGATTCCAGAGGAAGAGATCGCCCTGATTGAGAAGAAAGCCAATGAGGTTGTCTGGGCGGATCTGCCCGTTCGCGTTGATGTCCTGCCGCAGGAAGAAGCGAATCAGATCGAATACCGCAGCAAGAAAAAGCTGGAAGGAGAGATCCGCCTTGTGACAATTCCGGGAGCGGATGTCTGTGCCTGCTGCGGCACGCATGTCGCCAGGACCGGCGAGATCGGATTGATCAAGATTCTGTCCCATGAACGGTTCCGCAGCGGCGTGCGGATGGAGATCATGTGCGGCAGATGGGCATACGAATACATGGAGGAGATCTTCAGACAGAATCATGAAGTGTCTGTACATCTGAGCAGCAGGTTGTATGAGACAGGAAAAGCAGCGCAGCGTCTGGTGGAGGAAAATGCGCGCCTGAAAGGGGATCTGACCGGGATATTGTTTGCGCAGATTGACCGTATGGCGAAGGAACTGGAAGGAGCAGGAGACGTGATGCTCTTTGCGCCGGATTCCGACTCCAGAATTGCCATGAAGCTCACCGCGAAGATCATGGAAACGAGCGGAGGAAGCGTATTCTCATTTGCCGGATCGGATAAGAACGGGTACAAGTATGCCGCAGGACTGACGGACGGAGACCTCAGAAGCCTGGTGAAGGAAATGAACCGGAGCCTGAACGGAAGAGGCGGCGGGAAACCATATTTCCAGCAGGGAAGTATTCAGGCAGGCCGTTTGCAGATAGAAGCATTCCTGAAGGAGAGATATCCTGAGATTACATGCAGTGTTTTTGCAATATCTTGACGAGGGATACCAACAGGAAATAGAATCAGAGAAGGAAACACGCAGGGGTTGCAGAAGAAAGGGGTAACCGTATGGGTAAATACTTTGGAACAGATGGTTTCCGCGGCAAGGCAAATGTGAATCTGACAGCCGAGAAGGCATTCAAGGTCGGCCGTTTTCTTGGCTGGTACTATGGCCAGAATCATGATGACCGCAGAGCCAGGATTATTATCGGCAAGGATACGAGACGTTCGAGCTACATGCTGGAGGACGCGCTGTGCGCCGGCCTGACAAGCTCGGGCGCAGATGCTTATCTGCTGCATGTCACGACAACGCCGTCGGTTTCCTATTGCTGCCGGACAGACGGATTCGACTGCGGGATTATGATTTCCGCCAGCCATAATCCGTTCTATGACAACGGAATCAAGATCATGCGCGCCAACGGCCAGAAGATCGAGGCGGAGATCGAGGAGAAGATCGAGGCGTATATCGATGGAGAAACGCCTGAACTTCCGTATGCAGTGGACGAGGCACTCGGCCGCTCCATCGATTATTCTGCAGGCCGCAACCGTTACATCGGGTATCTGATGACGATTCCGTCGAAAGCATTCAACGGCTACAAGGTCGGTCTGGACTGTGCGAACGGTGCTTCCAGCATGATCGCGAAGTCCGTCTTTGAAGCGCTCGGAGCAAAAACATTTGTCATCAACAACCAGCCGGACGGTGTGAATATCAATGATCACTGCGGATCGACGCATATTGAAAAGCTGCAGGAGCTGGTCAGGACGAAAGGGCTTGACGTTGGATTTGCCTATGACGGAGATGCTGACCGGTGTCTTGCGGTTGACGCGGAAGGCAAGGTTGTGAACGGGGATCAGATCATGTATCTGTGCGGCAAGCACATGCGCGAACTCGGACAGCTGGATCATGATATGATCGTCACCACGGTCATGACGAATCTTGGTTTCTATAAAACCTGTGATTCTGTCGGCCTGAAGTATCAGCAGACACCCGTCGGCGACAAGTACGTTGCGGAGAACATGATGGAGAACGGATATGTGCTCGGCGGAGAGCAGAGCGGGCATATCATCTTCGGAAAGTATGCGACGACCGGAGACGGCGTGCTGACGTCTCTGATGATCATGCAGACCATGCTTGAGAAGAAGATGCCGCTGGCCCTCATGGCGGACGAGATGCGGATCTATCCGCAGGTGCTGAAGAATATCAGGGTGCATGACAAAAAGACGATGCTGGAGAATGAAAAGGTCAAGGCAGCGGTCAAGGCTGCGGAGGATGGACTGGGCAACGCCGGCAGGATCCTGGTTCGTGAGAGCGGCACCGAACCCAAGATCAGGGTGATGGTGGAAGCGGATACAACGACGGAATGCGAGAAGTGGGTGGATTCCGTGATCGATGTGATCCGTGCCCAGGGACTGGCAGAGAATTGATAAACAGGTTATCGTGGTCTTACAGATCCTGTGCTCTTCGCGGCGGTCGGGGAATGCAGGATCTGTGATTTATCAGTCATGATGAGTTACAATCATATGGAAAGAATAAAGGAGCCTGGAATTTATGAAGGGAATCATACTTGCCGGGGGCAGCGGCACAAGACTGTACCCGCTCACCATGGTTACATCAAAACAGCTGCTTCCGATCTTTGACAAGCCGATGATCTATTATCCGATGTCCGTGCTGATGTCGGCCGGGATCCGCGATATCCTGATCATTTCTACGCCGGCGGATACGCCGCGGTTTGAGGAACTGCTGGGAGACGGCAGCCAGTTCGGCGTCCGGCTGTCCTACAAGGTACAGCCAAGCCCGGATGGCCTCGCGCAGGCATTTATCATTGGAGCGGACTTTATCGGGGACGATACGGCCTGCATGATTCTGGGCGACAATATCTTCTTCGGGCACGGGCTGAAGCGCCGCCTGAAGCTGGCGGTAAAGCATGCCGAGAGCGGCGAAGGCGCGACGATATTCGGCTACTACGTGGATGATCCGGAGCGGTTTGGCATCGTGTCTTTCGGCGCGGACGGCAAGGCGCAGAGCATCGAAGAGAAGCCGGAGCATCCGAAGAGCAACTACTGCGTGACCGGCCTGTATTTCTATGACAACCGGGTCGTGGAGTATGCGAAAAACCTGAAGCCCAGTGCCAGGGGGGAGTTGGAGATCACGGACCTGAACCGGATCTACCTGGAACAGGGCGAGCTGAATGTAGAGGTGCTCGGGCAGGGCTTTACATGGCTGGATACGGGAACGCATGAGTCCCTGGTGGATGCGACGAACTTCGTGAAGACCGTTGAACAGCATGAGCACAGAAAGATTGCCTGCCTGGAGGAGATTGCGTACAGAAACCACTGGATCAGCCGGGAGCAGGTGATGAAGGTCTACGAGGTCCTGAAGAAGAACCAGTACGGACAGTATCTCAAGGACGTTCTGGATGGAAAGTTCCTTGATGTCACCCAGTAAGCCGGAACATAAAGGAGGAAGAATCAGAATGACAATTATCGTAACGGGAGGCGCCGGCTTCATTGGCAGCAATTTCATCTTCCATATGCTGGAGACTTACCCGGAAGACAGGATTGTGTGCCTGGACTGCCTGACCTACGCAGGGAACCTGAGCACGCTCGCACCGGTTATGGAGAATCCGAATTTCCGTTTTGTGAAGGAATCCATCACCGACAGGGAAGCTGTCTACAGGCTGTTTGAGGAAGAGAAGCCGGACATCGTTGTGAACTTCGCAGCCGAGAGCCATGTGGACCGCTCGATCGTGGACCCGGACATCTTCCTGGAGACGAACATCCGCGGAACGACCATTCTCATGGACGCCTGCAGAAAGTACGGCATTACACGGTATCACCAGGTATCGACGGACGAGGTGTACGGAGATCTTCCGCTTGACCGCCCGGACCTGTTCTTCACGGAGCAGACGCCGATCCATACCTCGAGCCCCTATTCGAGCTCCAAGGCGTCGGCGGATCTGTTCGTTCTGGCCTATCACCGTACGTATGGTCTGCCTGTCACCATCTCACGCTGCAGCAACAACTACGGGCCGTATCATTTTCCGGAGAAGCTGATTCCTCTGATGATCATCAACGCGCTGCATGACAAGAGCCTTCCGGTCTACGGCCAGGGGCTGAATGTGCGCGACTGGCTGTATGTGGAGGATCACTGCCGGGCGATCGACCTGATCATTCATAAGGGGCGTGTCGGCGAGGTCTACAATGTCGGCGGGCACAATGAGATGAAGAACATCGATATTGTCACCATGATCTGCGACGCGCTCGGCAAGCCGCGTTCGTTAATCACGCATGTGGAGGACCGCAAGGGGCATGACATGCGCTATGCCATCGATCCGACCAAGATCCATGAGGAGCTCGGCTGGCTTCCGGAGACGAAGTTTGAGGACGGCATCAGGAAAACGATCCAGTGGTATCTGGACCATGAAGACTGGTGGCAGCCGATCATTTCCGGTGAATACCAGAACTATTATGAGAAAATGTACGGAGACCGGAAGGTCGTTGACTGAAGATACAGTGTTTCCTGCAAAGGAGAAGAGAATCGGATGAAAGTACTGGTGACCGGTGTCGGCGGACAGCTTGGCCATGATGTGATGAATGAACTTGCCGCACGCGGGTATGAGGGGACCGGATCGGACCTGGCGCCGGCGTATGCAGGGATTGCCGATGGCTCGGCTGTCACTTCCATGCCATATGTTTCGCTGGACATCACGGATCGGGAAGCGGTTCTGCGGACTGTGAAGGAGATTGCGCCGGATGTCATTGTGCACTGCGCGGCGTGGACCGCAGTAGACCTGGCGGAGGACGCAGACAAGCTGGATATCGTACGGCGGGTCAATGTGGACGGGACGAAGAACCTGGCGGACGCGGCGAAGGCGGTGGACGCGAAGATCGTCTATCTGTCTACGGATTACGTCTTTGACGGAACCGGGACGAGACCGTGGCAGCCGGACGATAAAAACTTTGCACCGCTGAATGTGTACGGACAGAGCAAGCTGGACGGCGAGCTGGCAACAGCAGGGGCGACGGACCGGTTCTTCATCGTCCGGATCGCGTGGGTGTTCGGGAAGAATGGCAAGAACTTTATCCGGACGATGCTGCAGATCGGCAAAAGCCATGATACGCTCCGGATCGTTGATGACCAGATCGGGACGCCGACGTATACGCTGGACCTTTCATCGCTTCTGGTCGATATGATCGAGACGGAGCGATACGGGTATTATCATGCGACCAACGCTGAGCTGAAAGAAGCCGGCGGCGGATATACTGCCGGGGGAACGAAGACCGGATATATCAGCTGGTATGATTTCGCAAAGGAGATTTTCCGGCAGGCTGCTTTGATGGGACATCCTGAATATGACCAGGACCATCTGACGCTTGTGCCGGTTTCCACACAGGAATACGGGGCGTCGAAGGCGAAGCGTCCGTTTAACAGCAGGCTGGACAAGAGAAAGCTGGAGGAAGCAGGATTCCATGCGCTTCCCGACTGGCAGGATGCGCTGAGGCGGTTCCTCGCCGACCTTGAGACAGAACAAGGATGAACGAAATGGTACCAGTTCCTGACAGACGACAGTAAGACACCCTGGCTGATTAGAGAGGATTGCAGAAATGGGACAGATCACCGTAACAAAATCATCGATTGAAGGACTTTATGTCATCGTGCCGGCCGTCCACGGGGATAAGCGCGGTTACTTTATGGAGACGTACAACCAGAATGATATGGCACAGGCAGGGCTGAATATGGTGTTCGTGCAGGACAACCAGTCATCCTCTGTCAAGGGAGTCCTCAGGGGATTGCATTTTCAGAAGCAGTATCCGCAGGGAAAGCTGGTGCGTGTGATCCGCGGTGAGGTGTTTGATGTTGCCGTGGACCTGAGAAAAGGGAGCAGCACATTCGGAAAGTGGCACGGTGAGGTGCTGTCAGAAGAGAATAACAAACAGTTCTACATCCCGGAGGGATTCGCGCATGGCTTCCTGGTGCTGTCGGACTATGCCGAGTTCTGCTATAAATGTACGGATTTTTACCGTCCGTCGGATGAGGGAGGACTTGCCTGGAATGATCCGGCGATCGGAATCGAATGGCCCGGCCTGGAAGGCACGTACCAGGGCAATGCCGGATGCGGAGACTATCACCTGCAGGATGGCACGCCGCTGAATCTTTCGGAGAAAGATACCAGATGGGATGTGCTGGCGAATACATTTCACTTTTGACAGATCGGAGCGGGGACATGATAAAACAGCCGGAATACAGAGAACAGATTGATCACTGGGTTGACGCGCATGCCGGTCAGATGCTGGAGGACCTGAAGGCACTGGTCCGGATTCCTTCCGTGAAGGGAGAGGCGAAGGACGGCATGCCTTTTGGCGAGATGCCGGCAAAGGCAGTCAGCGCGATGCAGGAGCTGATGGAGAAAGCCGGACTCAGGACAACCAATTATGAAAACTATTGCGTGGCAGGTGACCTGGACGCAGAAGGGGAAAAAGCACTCGATATCCTGACACATCTCGATGTGGTTCCGGTGTCTGACAGCTGGACAAAGACCCGGCCTTTCGAGCCTCTGATCGAGGGTGACCGGATCTATGGCCGCGGAACCAGTGATGACAAGGGGCCTGCGATTGCGGCTTTGTACGCGGTCAGATGCATCCGGGAACTGGGGCTTGGCCTGAAGCGGGGCGTTCGGCTGATCTGCGGCTCGGACGAAGAGAGCGGTTCCGATGACCTGGTGTATTACTACAGCAAGGAGAAGGAGGCGCTCTATACATTTTCTCCTGACGCAGATTATCCGCTGATCAATGTCGAGAAAGGACGGCTTCAGAAGTCGTTCAGAAGCGAAGGTCCGGCAGCGGGCGATGCGGCCGGCGGGAAAACCGGAAAGGTCCGGGTTAAGTGCCTGCAGGCAGGAGATACCACGAACATCGTTCCGGGGCTTGGAGAGATGACCCTGTCAGGCGTGACGGAGGAAATGCTCCAAAGTGCGGCGGAAAAGCTGCAGGACGAATTGCCGGATGACTGGGCCAGACTGCAGGAAGCAGGAGGGGGAATCTCATGGGAAAGACAGCAGGACGCGTATGCTGTGACGTTCAGCGGTATTTCTTCCCACGCAGCGCATCCTGCGGGTGGAATCAGCAGTCTGACAATGATGCTGGCCTATTTACAGCACCTTGACCTTGCTGACGCACCCGGAGAGAACATGCTGCTTCGGCTGGGAAAGCTGTGGCCGCATGGGGATTATGAGGGAAAAAGTCTCGGGATTGACTGCCGGGACCAGGAGAGCGGTCCTCTGACCATGTCGCTTGATATCCTGCATTATGAAGTATCACAGGACGGTTCGTCTTACCGGGTCGAAGGGATCTTCGACTGCAGAGCGCCTCTGTGCTGCAATGACGATAACCTGACGAAAAAGGTCAGGGACACGATGAAGGCGGCCGGGTTTGAGATGGAAGAGGGAACGATGGAGCCCGGACACTATGTCAGCGCGGATTCGGAACTGGTTCAGAAGCTGCTCGAATCCTATGAGCTTTACTTTGAGAAGAAGGGGACTCCTTTATCGACCGGCGGAGGAACCTATGTACATGAACTGGAGCGTGGGGTTGCCTTCGGCTGCGCCGTCCCCGAAGTGGATAACCGGATGCATGGGGACGATGAATTCATGGAGATCCCGATTCTTGTAAAAAGCACCAAAATTATCGCGGACGCGATCCTGCGCCTGTGCGGCTGAGGTTCCGGTTTGATTTTTGCGTTTAGTTCTGCTATGATTGCTCAGTTGCATAACGTATTCAGCTTCCGCGCGGCCGGAAGACTGAAGAAAAGAGGTTCCATCTATATCTATAAGGGGAAAAGACATGAGAAAACATAAGAATCGTATCGCGATTGCGGCAGCGGCCATCGTGGCAGCCCTGGCCCTGACAGCATGCTCAGGCTCCGGGAAAGCAAAGGACATCGATGTGGCAAAGACAGCGGATGAACTGAACGGCTCCGTGATTACCACAGATACACTTTCAGAGACGAAGCAGGAGATGCTGGGGAGCATCTACTTCTTTGAAGACGGCCAGGTGGTAAACAGCAAGGTCTATATGAGCGGCAACGCCACAGCAGACGAAATCGTGGTTGTCGAGTGCAAGGACGAGGACGCTGCCAAGAAAGTGACAGAGCTGCTGAACACCAGAGTCAAGAACCAGAAGGATCTGTTTGCGGCCTACAACGCGGACGAAGCTGCGAAGCTTGACAAGGCGATCGTGAAGTCCAGCGGGAAGTACGTGGTGATGTGCGTATGCGATGACTACGACAAGGCGGAGAGCATCCTGAAGGACGCCGGTTTCTGAAAAGCGAAGCTTCCGTAAAGAGAGGATTAACTGAAAACAGATCAGCTGAAAGCTGAACATCAAAAGGACCTGCGGCCGCAGGTCCTTTTGGTGTTCTTTTCAGATGCTGCTCAGCTTGCGCTTACGACTCCGTCACTGGCGTCATCGTCTGTTCCGCTGCCGTCATCGCCGATGAAGCTGTCATCCTCTTCGCCCGCATCAGTCTCGGAGACGAGATTCGCGATATCGTCCGGATGGTTTGCCATCTCCTGCGCGAATTCCTCATCGGTGATGTAATGTGTCTTCAGGTAGTCCAGCATCATCGCCAGGTAATTGGCGTAGAGGTGGATGCCGTCAGAAGAAGCGTCCGAGATCAGCTCGCCATAACCGTCGGAGAAGATCTCGTTCAGGTTCAGATACCAGGCGTACCACAGTTCCTCGCAGGCTTCCAGGATATACCCGTTGATGGTGCGGACATTGTCATTGTTATCATACTCAAAGCCCGGCGCGATCTTGGTCTCGTCCACATAGATGACCGAACAGACGTAGATGATCGCGTTCGGCTGCAGTTCATGGAACTGCTGCAGCACGGACCGGAAGACCGGAAGGAAATCATCCCACGGATAATAGCCCAGGTCATTGGCACCGAGCATCAGGTAGATCTTGTCATACTGATGTCCGCTGAGTCCCTGGTACACGGAGACATTCCCGTCTGCCGTCGAGATGATCTGCTTGTCCATGTCATTGACCGCCAGACCGACACCGGTCAGGAAGGTTCCCTGCGTAATTCCGGAAGAATTCCGGAACCCTTCCATGCGGGAATCACCGATGAAGACCGCGTTGTTGAAGTAGGAATCATCCACTGACGGGCTGCGCGGCTTCACGACCTTTGCGCTGTCGATCGATTCAGAACTGGTCGATTCTTCGAACAGGCCGGAAGGAATGTCGCTCTCCTGATCCGCCTCCGCCAGATCGCCGCCTGCAAGCGCGACAACGGAAGAGCTGCCGCTGCCGGCCAGGGAATCCTCCTGGGTGGATACCGCGGTGTCAGCCGCGGCAGAATCCGTCAGCAGTCCCTCTGTCTGGGGATTGCTCGCGGTATTCATAATCTCAACGCTTGTTCCGACCCGGTGGGAAAACAGTCTGTAGATTACATTTCCTTCAAATACAACAAGTACCAGACAGACAAGACCAAGCAGACGGGCAATCAGGTACCTTCCGGGATCCGCCTTGCCGCCTCTTCGCTTTTTCCTGCTTCTGCTGTTTGACCCGGATCCTGAGGCTGTCTTTTTCCTGGAAGGGGTCTTATTTTCCAACACTTCATCCGGCCTTCCGGAATCTGTCTTTTCCATGTAAATCAGTCTCCTTAATGCCTCCTCCTGACGCGCTGATGTGCCGGAAGAAGCCCTTTGTATATTGTGTCCGGGCGCAAAGTGACAGTTGAACACAATACCTTATTATTATATAATAACGAGGTTGAATGTAAAGCATTTTTAGGGTGAGCAAAACATGGTATTCAGCAGTCTGCTGTTTCTGTTCCGGTTCCTTCCGCTGGTGCTGGTTCTCTATTTCGCGGTGCCGCCGCGTCTGCGTAATCTGGTGCTGCTTCTTGTCAGCCTCGTATTCTATGCCTGGGGCGAACCGGTATATGTGATTCTCATGATCGTGTCGATCCTGATCTCCTGGACAGGAGGCCTTCTGGTCGACCGTTTTTTGCGTGCCGGAAACCGGAGGGCGGCAAAGATCAGTCTTGTGCTTTCGGTCGCAGCGGGACTGTCACTCCTTGGCTTTTTCAAGTATGCGGACTTTGTCCTTCGCACGGTCAATGCGCTTGCGCACAGTGAGATTCCACTGCTTTCTCTGGCGCTTCCGATCGGTATCAGCTTTTATACCTTTCAGACGATTTCCTACATCATCGATGTGTACCGTTCCAATGCGCGTGTGCAGAAAAATATCATTTCCTACGGTGCCTATGTGACGATGTTTCCGCAGCTGATCGCCGGACCGATCGTCCAGTATAAGACGATCGACGAGCAGCTGCGTTACAGGAAGGAATCCTCCGACGAGTTTGCGCTTGGCGTGATGCGGTTTATCACCGGTCTGGGCAAGAAGGTTCTTCTGGCCAATAACGCTGGTCTTTTGTGGGATCAGATCCGGGTGATGGATACAGGAAGCCTTCCGGTTCTGACGGCATGGATCGGCATTGCAGCCTATACCTTCCAGATCTACTTTGATTTTTCCGGATACTCTGACATGGCGATCGGGCTCGGGCATATGTTCGGCTTCCGGTTCCTTGAGAACTTCGAGCATCCGTATGAGTCGAAAAGCGCGTCGGAGTTCTGGAGAAGATGGCACATCTCGCTCGGAACCTGGTTCCGGGAGTATGTGTACATTCCGCTCGGGGGCAGCAGGAAGGGAACGGCCGGCCTGATCCGCAGCACCATGGCAGTCTGGCTTCTGACCGGAATCTGGCACGGGGCGGACTGGAACTTTATGATCTGGGGCCTGTATTACGGTGTGATCCTGCTTCTGGAGAAACTGGTCTTCGGACGTGCGCTGGAAAGGCTTCCGGTTGTTTTGCAGCATGTCTACTGCATGTTTGTGGTCATGATCGGCTGGTTTATCTTTTCCTTTAACGAGATTTCCGGAGGAATGGGATATCTTGGCGCACTGTTCGGCACGGGCGGCAGCTTTCTGAACAAAGGATCGATTTACCAGCTTTATTCCAATGCGATTATGCTGGCGGTACTGATT
This sequence comes from uncultured Clostridia bacterium, assembly GCA_946401715.1. Taxonomy (GTDB): domain Bacteria; phylum Bacillota; class Clostridia; order Lachnospirales; family Lachnospiraceae; genus Porcincola. Next base: position 11,622 of record CAMIVF010000048.1, read on the forward strand.
CTTTGACGCGCCACGCCCCCTTCGCATCTTGCAACGACTCCGACAGCGCGGCTGGGAGCTCCCTCTGCGATGCAGGTGATTCTGCGCGGCGCATTTGTCGTTGTCATATTCGTGGCCAGTGTCGCTTATCTGGTCAGTGCTTCCTACAATCCGTTCCTGTACTTCAGGTTCTGATGAAAGGAAAGGGTCTGAAAACGCAAAGAAGAGTTACGCTTCTGAAAGGACGACCGGGAAGTGGTTATG
>CAMIVF010000049.1 GCA_946401715.1 uncultured Clostridia bacterium
TGGTGTCTGTGTAATCCGTGACATTCATCAGGACCAGCACCAGGTCCCTGCCCGCCTTCGTGTGAATCTCCCGCGTCTCCAGTAAGATCACCTCGCCGCGGATCGTCACCATGCCGATCGCGTCTGTGATGGAATCGATCATGGCAGCTTCGTCCTGGAAGTCTCTTCCGTATACAACGTCCGGATTGGACGACATCTTCAGGGCGCGGCTTTGCTCCGCTCCTCTGCCCTTCTTCGAATAGCGTTTTCTTCCCCTGCCCTTTGCGCCTGCAGCGACGGTCTGCCTGCTTCCTGTGTCCGGCGCAGCACCCGCCGCATCTGCGTCCGCCAAAGCAGGATCTGCCGAAACGCCGTCAGAGGAGGCATGCTCCGGAGAATCCGAATGCTTGTGCATGGGGGAAACCGCTTCGCTGACAGGAAGGCGCATTCTTGCATTTTCCGCCGGATCGCTCTTTCGGAAGGTCACCGTACACTTAAAGTTCAGCCCGAAGCGCTCTGTGAAGATCTTGTCGAGAATTCGTTTGAGTTCGTCCGCATAGGTATGCGCAATCAGCGTATCCTCTACCTGAACAGTGCAGGTCTCATCGTCCGTAAACAGGACGTCCGCGCCCTTCAGCAGCATATAGATACACTTCTGGTAGCCGCGCAGTTCGTACAGGATTGAGCTTTTGTACGCCTTCATCAGATTCTTCGGCGTATACTGCGCTGACAGATGAAAATGCTCCACGATCCGGGTCTTCAGTCCCTGTCCGGACGCGAATTCCTCGTCAAAGGTCCTCTCCACCTGTTCGATCTGTTTCTTCCCGATCAGGCGGTCCGCGTCCAGATAGATGCTGAGCAGAGCTTGCTTTTCATTCACGGCAACCTTCGTCACCGTGGTATGCGAAAGAAGGCTTCCCAGCTCTTCATCTTCCAGGGAAACCATCGGAAATGCATCAAAGAAAGCTTTTGTCATATTACTCCTGCCAGTGATCCAGCTCAGATTTCAGGGTTGCAAGGATCTGGTCCTCCGGTACCTTCCGGATGACTTCCCCGCGGCGGCTCAGAAGACCTTCTTCCCTGCCGCCTGCGATCCCGATGTCGGCCTCTCTGGCCTCGCCCGGTCCGTTGACCACACAGCCCATCACGGCAACCTTGAGATCGAGCGGATAATCACGCACCATCTGTTCTACCTGTGCGGCCAGCGAGATCAGGTCGATCTGCGTGCGGCCGCAGGTTGGACAGGACACCACCTCGATGCCGCCTGTCCGAAGGCCCAGCGTACGAAGAATGAGCTTCGCGCTTCTGACCTCTTCCACCGGATCCCCTGTCAGAGAGACCCGGATCGTATCGCCGATGCCCTTTGAAAGAATCAAAGAAAGACCGACTGCAGACTTGATGTTCCCGGAGAACACAGTCCCTGCTTCCGTGATGCCGACATGCAGCGGATAATCGCTTTCCATCGCGAATCTCTCATACGCCTCGGCACACATCAGCACATCGGAGGACTTGATCGAGACAACGAGGTTGTCATAATTCATCTCCTCGATCCGCCTGCACTTGTCAAGGGCACTCTCTACCAGTCCCTGCGCGGTGACGCCGCCGTACTTTGCCAGGAGCTCCTTCTCCAGCGACCCGGAGTTCACGCCGACGCGGATCGGGATCCCGCGTTCCCTGGCTGCGTCCACAACGGCCCGCACTCTCTCATCGGATCCGATGTTGCCCGGATTGATGCGGATCTTGTCAGCGCCGTTCTCAATCGCTGCAATCGCAAGCCGATAATCAAAATGAATATCCGCGATCAGCGGAATATGGATCCGGCTGTGGATTTTCCCAAGTGCAGCCGCGGCCTCCATGGTCGGAACCGTGCAGCGGATCAGTTCGCAGCCTGCCGCTTCCAGGGCAAGAATCTGAGAAACTGTTGCTTCCACATCCTCTGTTTTTGTATTGGTCATCGACTGGATCAGGATCGGGCTTCCCGCGCCGATCTGTTTTGATCCGATCCGGACACACCTTGTGTTTTCTCTCGTCGTCATCGTTTCTGTTCTCCTTCCGCAATCCCGGAAAGTCTAAGGCAGTAGATCAATTCCGCCACCGGCTTCAGATTTTGTCCCGGGTATGACCCACGACGAAGTTTGATCAGCTGTGCGTCGCCGGGATGAAGGTTCTGCTGCGGATCGGATCGTCCGGATCCTTGGCCGCTTCCAGCGCATCCTTCATCAGCTCTGCCTGCGCGCCGATGCGCGCCTTTCCTCTGCGGTCCACCTTCTCATATACATTGTCGCTGTTCAGGATATGCGCCTTCAAAGTATCGGCCATCTGCACATCGAGAATGTGGCATGCCTGCTCCTTGCAGGAAGCATCCTCAAGCGGGAACAGAATCTCTACACGCCTGTCCAGGTTTCTCGGCATCCAGTCCGCGGATCCCATGTAGACTTCCTCATTGCCGCCGTTTTCGAAACGGAAGATCCGGGCATGCTCGAGGAAGGTTCCGACGATGGAGCGCACCGTGATGTTTTCCGATACGCCGGGAATGCCGGTTTTCAGGCAGCAGATGCCGCGGATGATCAGATCGATCTTCACGCCTGCGGCAGAAGCTTCATACAGTTTCGCAATGATCTCCGTGTCGCAGAGTGAATTCATTTTCGCCGTAATATGAGCAGGCTCATGCTCCGACGCGTGCAGGATCTCACGGTCAATCAGCGCCAGGAACGCATCCCTGAGCCAGATCGGCGCCACCTGCAGACGGTTCCACTGCCTCGGTTCACTGTATCCGGACAGCATGTTGAAGACAGCCGTCGCGTCTTCGCCGTAAGGCTCCTTGCAGGTCATGATGCCGCAGTCTGTGTACAGCTTCGCCGTGGAATCATTGTAGTTGCCCGTGGCCAGGTGTACATAGCGGCGGATGCCGTCCTCCTCGCGGCGTACCACGAGGGCGATCTTGCTGTGCGTCTTCAGGCCGACCAGTCCGTAAATGACATGGCAGCCGGCCTTCTCAAGCATCTCTGCCCACTGGATGTTGTTCTCCTCGTCGAAACGGGCCTTCAGTTCCACAAGAGCCGTTACCTGTTTGCCGTTCTCGGCGGCGTGCGCCAGGGCAGCGACGATCGGAGAATTGCCGGACACGCGGTACAGCGTCATCTTGATCGCCAGAACATCCGGATCCTCAGACGCAGTGCGGATCAGGTTCACCACCGGATCAAATGTCTGGTATGGATGATGCAGGAAGATATCGCCCTTCCGGATCATGGTGAACAGATCCTTGTCACCTGCCTGCTTCAGCACAGGATTGGGCTGGGGCGTCCATGGCTTTTCCTTGAAACGCTCGGATCCCGGCAGAGAATACATCTTCATCAGGTAGGTCAGATCCAGAGGACCCTGGATCGGATACATCTCCGAGTCTCCGACATTGAACTCACGGCGCAGGATCTTCAGCAGCTTGGAGTTCATCGAGTCCTCATACTCAAACCGGATGACCTCTCCCCACTGGCGCTGCTTGAGCTTGCTCTGGATCTCCACGAGCAGATCGTCGGATTCGTCCTCGTCCAGCTCCATGTCAGCGTTTCTGGTAATGCGGTAGGCATGCGCGCACACCACGTCATAGCCGGTGAAAAGCTTGTCCAGATGGACCTTGATCAGGTCCTCGAGCAGAACGCCTGCCATCTGCCCCTCCACATCGGAAGGAATCCGGATCACACGCGGCAGCACGGTCGGCACCTGTACCGTCGCGAACATGGTCCCCTTCTTCAGCGTTTTGTCCTTTGAGATCTTATCGGCAATCTTCTCGCCGTTTTTCTGCAGGCTCTCAATAAAAGCCGTGGCAGGGGCATTCTTTGCCTTTGATCCCTTCTGCCTGGAGATCAGGGCACCAATGTTCAGGGACTTATTCCGGATCAGCGGGAAAGGTCTCGAAGCATCCACCGCGGTCGGTGTCAGAACCGGATAAACGGTCTCCTCAAAATAGGTCTTCAGATATTCTTTCTGCGGCTCGCTCAGCGTATCCGGGTTCATGACCAGGTCATATCCCTCCTGTCGCAGCGCCGGCAGCAGTGAACGGGACAGGGTGGAATACTGCCGGTCGATCAGCTCGTGGCACTTCTGCTCCACCTGCCCGAGCTGCTCGGTCGGCGTCAGTCCCGCCAGATCCGGCTTGGTGACATTCGCATGCACCATGTCCATCAGGGAAGCAACCCGGACCATGAAGAATTCGTCGAGGTTCGACGCAGTGATTGCAAGAAATTTCAGCCGTTCAAAGAGCGGGTTCGACTTGTCTCTTGCTTCGTCCAGGATTCTGTAGTTGAAGTCAAGCCAGCTCAGTTCACGGTTTGTATAGTAGGCCGGGTTATAGAAATCAGGCCGGGCTGTCTCTTCCGTAAGCGGCTTTGCAATCTCCGCTTCTTTCCCCTTGCCGGCTGCCTTCGCGGTCTTCGCTGCCTGTGCAGCCTTCACCTTGCCGGCAGTCTTCGTGGCCTTAGTCGCCTGCGCAGTCTTCGCCTTGCCGGCAGCTCCTGCGGTCCTGGCTGTCTTCGCCGAATCCGCAGCCTTCGCCTTGCCTGTACTCTTTGCCTTGTCCGTACTCTTATTGATCGCACTCTTCGCCATGATCGTCCCTCATCCTTCTTGCTGTTTCAAAGAATTCACCCGCCGCAGTCCACTGCCGCGAAGCATCAGCACATCTCAACAGTTCTGCCTCATAACATCCTTTTCTTCTGGTGCAGAACCGGTTTCAGGTGGAATACCTCCTCAAACAAAGAATCTTCCTCCTCCAGGGTTCCCCGTTCAAGGGTTAGGTCTTCATTGCTTGATGTTGACAGAACCAGTTCCCCTTCCCTGACTGCCACGCTGATCTCCGTAATCCTCTGGTGATGAGAACGGTCAAGCGCATTGGCTGCCCGCAGGATCGCCGTCAGCTTCGCAATCACGAGATACTCCTCCCTGCTGACGGAAGTGACCGACGCCAGGTCATCGTAGAACCGGAACGGTGCTGTATTGAACCGCACGATATTCGCGACGATCTGTCTTTCCGCATGGCTGAGCCCGATGATCTCGGTCGCCATCACAATGTTGTATGCGCAGTCAGCAACGTCCGTCAGGGAGATATACTTGCCGCAGTTATGCAGGATCGCGGAGATCTGGAGATACAGCCGCTCCCTCCTGCCCAGCTTGTGCAGCTTCCTGGTCTTGTCGAAAATCGTAAGGCTGAGCTGCTCCACATTGCGGATATGCGCCTGGTTGCTCTTGTAGCGCTTGGCAATATTCCTGGACGCGGCGATGATGTCCTCGTCAAATGCGTGCGGCGAGAGGACTGCCTTGTTCTCGATGGCGTACTCATACGCCAGACCGTCCGAAATGGAGATCTCCGGAACCCACACGCTGTCAGATTCAAAATGCTCCAGCAGATACAGGCAGATGATCACGGCCGGTGAGACGAACATCGCGAATTCCGTCGGGATCGCGCAGGTCTTCGCAATCTCCTCCGCATTCATCGGAGCGATCCGCCGGCAGGCTGAGATCAGCTCTTCCTTCGTGATGATCAGGCTCTCTCTTTGCGGATACAGGGAGCGGAACAGAAGCTGAAGCTCCTTGTTCGTCGCGATCAGCGTCCGGATCTGACGGTCCTTCTGATACAGCTTCCCGAACCCGGCAATCTCATGCGCGAGCAGCTCCTGCAGGAGCTTTTCAAAATGCTCGTTGTCCTTCGCGATCTGATAGAGGCGGTTCCTGGTCGTGATTCTGCCGATGCGGACATTCTGTGTCGTGATCAGCTTGTCCTTGTCAAACACCGAAATCTGCAGAGAGCTCCCGCCGATATTGATGATCGCAGTCCCTCTCTTGATGACTTTTTCAAAGGACTGCGTCTGCGAAGCAATCGACTTGTAATCCAGGAATCTCTGTTCGGAATTGGACAGGATGGTCAGCTTCAGTCCGGTTCTCAGCTCGATATAGTCCTTTGTGACCAGCGCCGTACCGATCTCCCGGAGCGCGCTGGTACCGACCATGCGGTAAGCATCCACGTGGTAGCCTTCCATAATCGAGCGGTACTCGGTCAGCGTCTCGATCAGGCGCTCCATCTTCGCCGTCGTCAGCGTGCCTCTCTGATACGCGTCATTGCCCAGGTCAATCCTGCAGCTCAGGCAATCAAACATATGAAAGCCCTTTCTCGCAGAGATCTCATACAGCTTCATCTCCGTCTCGGTCGAGCCGATCATGATGGATGCAAATATCTTCACAGCCATACCTTATTCCTCCATGGTCCCCAGCAAATGATCTATAAACTGCCTTGCGGTCCGCCCGCTCCGTCCTCCGTGGCTCAGCTCCCAGGAATTTGCTTCCTCATACAGCCTTGCCTCATCGATCTCCAGTCCTTCCGCATCACTGATTCCCTTCAGGATCTGGTTGAATTCCTTCCTGTTCGGCGCGCCGAAATAGATTGTGACACCGAATCGGTATGCCAGCGACAGCTTCTCCTGAACGGTATCCGAGGTGTGCATGTCGGACCGGATCTCTCCTTCCTTGTCCTCGTAGTTTTCCCGGATCAGGTGCCGCCGGTTGCTTGTCGCGTAGATCAGGACATTCTCCGGCTTCTTCTCCAGCCCGCCTTCAATGACTGCCTTCAGGTACTTGTAATCGGTCTCAAAATCTTCGAACGACAAATCGTCCATATAGATGATAAACCGGTAATTCCGGTTTTTGATCTGGTCCAGTATGTCCACGAGGTCCCGGAACTGGTGCTTGTAGACCTCGATGATTCTCAGTCCCTTTTCATAGTATTCATTCAGGATTCCCTTGATGGAGGAGGACTTGCCCGTCCCTGCGTCTCCGAACAGCAGGCAGTTGTTCGCCCGTCTTCCGGCAAGAAAGCTTTCTGTGTTTTCCCGGAGCTTTTTTTTCTGGATTTCGCAGCCGATCAGGTCATCCAGCCTGACATGCGCGATATTGGTGATCGGAACGATCTGCATCTGGTTCTTCTTGTCATGCAGAATCCGGAATGCTTTGTGGAGACCGAACTTCCCGCAGCCGAAGTCGCGGTAGAATTCATCGACATTCTGCTTGAACTCCAGCGTGTCGGCACTTCCGGCAAGCTTGCGGCTGAGCATCTCGATGCGGTCCCGGATCCTCCTGCTGGCCAGGCGTCTGTCATCCCCGCCGAACTCATAATCCGCTGCCATCCGGTAGAGCGATACCCCCAGGTACTGCTCGATATCCGCAAAATCGTAGGAGAACAGTTCCCGGAAGATCTCAAAATCGTGCAGCGCGATCGGATTGATTCCGCCCGGAACACTCTCACGGATCTCATGCGCCCTGGAATAGGCGTTTTCATGATAGACCAGATAGTAGGTCAGCCAGGAATGCCAGACATTTCCGGAAAACCCGTAGTTTTCCGCGGTCTCCGTCATCTCCTTCATCAGCGCGCAGTATTTCCGGATGCAGCTGCTCACACAGGCAGGATCCTGCCCGGCTTCAGACGCAGTCTTCCGGAGCCTGGATACCGTGTCCAGGACACCGTCTGTGTGATCGCGGTAAAAAACCAGCTCATCGATTCTCAGCATATTGGTTCCTCTTATCTGATATCAGTTACGCCTCAGCAGGCTTTTGGCGCTGCGTTCTGGTCATACATAATTGCCCAGTATCTTCATCCGGATCGCTTCCTGCCGGATCCCGCGCAGGGCGCTCCTGACATTCGCGTCATTCAGGTTCCCCTCAAAGTCGATGAAGAACCGGTATTCCCAGTTTCTTCCCGGGATCGGACGCGACTCAATATGGGTCATGTTCACGTCATTGAAGATAAAGTTCGACAGAATATTGTAAAGAGTTCCCGCAGAATGCGGCAGTTCAAAACAGATGGAAATTTTCTGCGCGCCTTTGACGAAGATCCTCTGGTTCGTAACAATCATGAACCTGGTCGCATTTTCCTCCAGGTCATTGACATGATCCATCAGGATCTCCAGGTGAAAATGCTCTGCCGCGAACCGGCTGCCGATGGCTGCCTGGTCCTTCCTTCCGTCCTTCGCAATCTTTCCTGCTGCAAGCGCCGTGTTGTCATAGGCGGCTGCCGTCCAGGCGGAATGCCTGCCAAACAGGCCTTCGCACTGGCTCAGCGCCTGCGGGTGGGAATATACCGTCTTCACGTCCTCGATCCTGGTTCCGGGGCAGGCCATCAGGACATGCTCCACCGGAATGATCTGCTCCGCCACGATATAATTCTCAAAATCAACCAGCAGGTCGAAATTATCCGCCACGATGCCGGCCGTCGTATTCTCGATCGGCAGCACCGCGTAATCCGCCGAGCCGTCGGCTATCGCCTCCATGGCGTCGCGGAATTTCCTGACATGGAAAGAATCTGTTCCGGCACCGAAAAATGCCTGCAGTGCGGCATGGCTGTACGCGCCCTCTACGCCCTGGTACACAACGCGGATGCCTTCTTTATCCAGCGCGTCGACCTCGATAAACGGAATTCTTCCGGTGCTTCTTCCCTGCTCCAGGATGGCATACTGCCGGCGCCTGCTCATGCCCATCAGAAGGCGGAACAGTTCAGTGACTCCTCTTTTGTTGAAATCTCCGTGCGCCAGCTCCCTGACCCTGGAGATCTTCTGTTCTTCCCGCTCTTTATCGTAGACCTTCCGGTCCGTCTGCGCCTTCAGCGCCGCGATCTCTTCCGAGATTGCCATTCGTTCTTCAAACAGCCTCACGATCTGTGCGTCTGCCGCGTCGATCCGCTCCCTGAGCTGTCCCAGATCCAAAGCCTGCTCCTTCTGATTCTCCATCTGTCGTTCCTTCCGCTCTATGTGTTGGTGTGCGGCCGGCATGTCCCTTCCCGGAGACTAGCCTATTCGTCCCAGCCCTCATAGAACCGGTAATGAACCATGATACTGCGCACCTGCTGGCCTTCCTCAAGTACAAGATCCTCTGCGTCTGACACACCGGGCATGACAGGATCGTCCTCCTGCATCTCAGTGTCGATCCAGTTATATGCCTGGAGCCGCGCATCCTCCAGCGCCTCATGAAGCGTCGCTCCCTCGCAGCGGCACATCTCAAGATCCGGAAATTCTCCTTCCCATGATCCGTCTTCTCTTTTTGTCAGAATGACCGGATAGATAAAAGTCATATTGCATTTCCTTTCGGACAAAATCCATTCAGATTGACATACTTCTAAAGAGTATACCATGTTTTCGCCTTGAATGGTATGAAAAGGACAACGGCGGGCGGGGGTTGCGCAGAACTCAAAAGTAAGGTAAGATGCATATCGGTAAACGAACCTGTCAGCACAAGACCTATATTCAGAATCAGTCAGGAGGGACGCATGAGACACTGCATGAGTCCTCTGGATTTTTCGGTGGAAGAGCTGGACCGGATGATGGATCTGGCAGCAAAAATCGAGAAAGATCCGGAGGCGTACGCGCACATTTGTGACGGAAAGAAAATAGCGACTTTATTCTATGAGCCAAGTACCCGCACCCGATTAAGTTTCGAAACAGCGATGCTGAATCTCGGGGGCAAGGTAATTGGCTTTTCTTCTGCACAGTCCAGTTCTGCGGCGAAGGGAGAAAGTGTTGCGGATACCATCCGTGTCATTTCCTGCTTCGCAGATATCGCGGCAATCCGGCATCCGAAGGAAGGCGCGCCTTACGTCGCCTCTCTTCATTCCACGATTCCCGTGATCAATGCCGGTGACGGCGGTCATCAGCATCCGACGCAGACGCTGACCGACATGACGACCATCCGCCAGATCAAGGGACGTCTGGATCACCTGACCATCGGCCTGTGCGGCGACCTGAAGTTCGGCCGTACCGTTCATTCCCTGATCTCTTCTCTCGTCCGTTATCCGGGAATCAGGTTCATTCTCATTTCTCCGGAGGAGCTGAGGATTCCGGATTATGTCAGGGAGGATATCCTGAAGAAGAACAATGTCCCCTTCGAGGAAGTGATCCGTCTGGAGGACGCGATGCCGGAGCTTGACGTCCTGTACATGACAAGGGTACAGAAGGAACGTTTCTTCAACGAGGAAGACTATGTCCGCATGAAGGATTTCTACATTCTGGACGCGGAAAAGATGCAGCTTGCCAAGGAAGACTGTACGGTGCTCCACCCGCTTCCCCGGGTCAATGAGATCTCGGTGGACGTGGACAATGATCCCCGTGCCTGCTATTTCCGGCAGGTGCAGTATGGTGTCTACATCCGTATGGCGCTGATCATGACTTTGCTGGAGGTGACGAAATGACCAGAGAACACATGCTTAATATCGGCGGACTGCACGAGGGTGTCGTTCTTGATCACATCCCTGCAGGAAAGGCCATGGATATCTATAAAAGGCTGAAGCTGGACAAGCTCGACTGTCAGGTTGCCATGATCATGCATGCCAGATCCAGCAAGATGGGTCAGAAGGATATCATTAAGGTGGAAGCGCCTCTTGAGCTTCTGAACCTTGATGCACTTGGCTTCATTGACCATACCATTACGGTCAATATCATCAAGGATGCCAAGATTGTCGAGAAGCAGAAGCTTCGGCTTCCGCGCAAGCTGATCAACGTAATTCACTGTAACAATCCGCGGTGCATTACTTCGATCGAGCAGGGACTGGATCATGTATTCTATCTTGCCGATGAGGAGAATGAGCTGTATCGCTGTGTGTACTGCGAGGAAAAGTGGCACGGGACGAAGAAACGTGGCTGAGGGCCTTGCAAGGCTTCGTACAGACGATCACTGGCAGCTGCAGCTGCTGTCAGGCAAGAAGGAAGGGATCCTGTGCGGGATCCCTTCCTTCTTGCTTTTTCTTACGCTGCGCCGCCCAGATAGGCCTGCTTCACCTTCGGGTCATCTGCCAGATCGGAAGCTTTTCCTTCCATCATGATATTGCCGGTTTCGATGACGTATCCGCGGTCGGCGATGTTCAGTGCCATCTTCGCGTTCTGCTCGACGAGGAGCACAGTCACGCCGTTTTCATTCACGCGTTTGATTGTGCGGAAGATTTCCTTGACCAGCAGCGGGCTCAGGCCCATGGAGGGCTCGTCGAGAAGGAGCATCTTCGGCTTTGACATCAGTGCGCGTCCCATCGCGAGCATCTGCTGCTCGCCGCCGGACAGTGTGCCTGCCATCTGATTTCTTCTCTCCTTCAGTCTGGGAAGGAGTTCAAATACCATGTCAAAGTCCTGCTGTACGGCTGCTCTTCCATCCTTTCTGGAATAGGCTCCCAGCTCGAGATTTTCGTGTACCGTCAGACCGGAGAAGACGCGGCGTCCTTCGGGACACTGGGCCATGCCAAGTGTCACGATCCTGTAGGCATCCATCTTTGAAATCAGATGGGAGTCATAGGTGATCGATCCGCTGCGGGACTTCAGGAGTCCTGAGATCGTGTGCATGGTTGTCGTCTTTCCGGCGCCGTTTGCGCCGATCATCGTAACGATCTCTCCCTCGTTTACATAGAGGGACAGGTTCTTGATCGCATGAATCGATCCATAGAATACATTCAGATTATCTACTCTCAGAAGTTCACCCATCAGTCGTCGTCACCTCCCAGATATGCGGCGATTACCCTCGGGTCATTGCTGACTGTCTCCGGATCACCATGCGCTATGATCTTTCCATACTCCAGAACCGTTATCTCTTCACAGATTCCCATGACAAACTTCATGTCATGCTCAATCAGAAGAATCGCGATGCCGAAGTCGTCCCTGACCTTTCTCACTGTCTCGCGCAGTTCAAGTGTCTCATTCGGGTTCATGCCGGCTGCAGGCTCGTCGAGCAGCAGAAGCTTCGGTTCGGAGGCAAGCGCCCTGCAGATCTCCAGCTTTCTCTGTT